>JARICB010000182.1 GCA_029264225.1 Nocardioides sp.
AGGCTCGCACCCAGCAGTGGTTGCCGCTCGGGATCGGGATGGAGGCGATGCCGGCCGCCGGTGCCTGGAACACCGCGGTCTCCTTCGTCACCAACACCAACTGGCAGTGGTACTCCGGTGAGTCCACCGCCGGTCACCTCTACCAGATGACCGGTCTGACGGTGCAGAACTTCGTCTCCGCCGCGGTCGGTATGGCGGTCGCGGTGGCCTTCGCGCGCGGCATTGTGCGCTCCTCGGCTGCCGGTCACGTCGGCAACTTCTGGGTCGACCTGGTCCGTGGCTCGCTGCGCGTGCTGCTGCCGATCGCCATTCTTGGCGCTCTGGCGCTCGTCGCGTTGGGCGCCGTGCAGAACTTCGATGCCCCGCACGCGATCAGCACCCTGACCGGTGCTACCCAGAACCTCCCCGGCGGCCCGGTCGCCAGCCAAGAGGTCATCAAGGAGTTGGGCACCAACGGCGGTGGCTTCTTCAACGGCAACTCCTCCCACCCCTTCGAGAACCCGTCACCGCTGAGCAACCTGCTCGAGATCTACTTGATCCTGATCATCCCGTTCGCCATTGCGCTCGCCTTCGGCCGGATCGTCAACGACCGCCGTCAGGGTCGTGCCGTGGCGTCGGTGATGGCAATCCTGCTGAGCGCCGCGATCGGCCTGCTGACGTGGGCCGAGATGGCTGCGCCCGGCACTGCCCCCGGTGCTGCTGGCGGCGCGATGGAGGGCAAGGAACTCCGCTTCGGTGAAGCCGGCACCGCGCTCTTCGGGGCCGCCAGCACCGGCACCTCGACCGGTGCCGTCAACGGCATGCACGACTCGCTGACCGCTCCCGGCGGACTGATCACGATGTTCAACATGCAGCTGGGTGAGATCGCTCCGGGCGGTGTCGGTTCGGGCCTCTACGGCATGTTGATGCTCGCCGTGGTCACCGTGTTCCTCTCCGGGTTGATGGTGGGGCGTACGCCTGCCTATCTCGGCAAGAAGATCGGCAAGGACGAGATCACCCTGGTGGCCCTCTACGTAGTGACGATGCCTGCCATCGTCCTGCTCGCAGCTGCCCTCGCCATCAGCACGGACGCCGGGCTTGCGGGGATCCAGGAGAGCGGACCACACGGCCTCTCCGAGGTCCTGTACGCCACCACCTCGGCCAGCAACAACAACGGCTCCGCGTTTGCCGGACTCAGTGTCGGCACGCCGTTCTACAACACGCTGCTCGGCTTCTGCATGCTCATCGGACGCTTCCTGCCCATCGTCTTCGTGCTCGCTCTCGCCGGTCGGTTCGCCGCCCAGCAGAAGCTGCCCTCGGACGCCGGCACGCTACCGACGCACAAACCCCTGTTCATCATCCTGCTTACCGGTGTAGCCCTGGTCTTGGTCGGACTTACGTTCGTTCCCGTCCTCGCGCTCGCCCCGATCGCGGAGGCTCTCCAGTGACCGTCCCGTTTCGGCTAGCGCTCGCCAAAATGAGCCCGCGCCAACTGCTCGACAACCCCGTGCTGCTCGTCGTAGAGATCGGCGCAGCCATCACCACCATCGCCACGATCCTCGACCCGTCGCTGTTCGCGGTCCTGATCACGGGATGGCTCTGGCTTACCGTGCTCTTCGGGACCCTGGCCGAGGCAGTTGCCGAGGGCCGGGGGAAGGCGCAGGCCGCCAGCCTGCGCGACCTGCAGCAGACCACCATGGCGCGCCGCGTCAACGCCAGTTCCGACCAGCTCGCCTACACGGGCAACCTGATGGCGCTGCCGACCGACGAGGTGCCCAGTGGCACTCTCCGGGCCGGCGACGTCGTGGTGGTCGAGGCGGGTGAGCGGATCCCCGGCGACGGTGACGTCATCGAGGGAGTGGCCACGGTCGACGAGTCGGCCGTGACGGGCGAGTCTGCCCCGGTGATTCGCGAATCCGGCGGCGACCGTTGTGCCGTCACCGGCGGCACGGTGGTGCTCTCCGACCGCATCGTCGTCCGGATCAGCTCCGACCCGGGCCACTCCTTCGTGGACCGGATGATCGCGCTGGTCGAGGGCTCGGAACGACAGAAGACCCCCAACGAGGTCGCACTCAACATCTTGTTGATCTCGCTGACCGCGATCTTCGTGCTGGTGGTCGTCACCCTCTGGCCGTTCATGAGCTATTCCGGCATCGCGCCGTCGATGCTCGTGATGGTCGCCCTGCTGGTCTGCCTGATCCCGACCACGATCGGCGCTCTGTTGAGCGCGATCGGTATCGCCGGGATGGACCGGCTCGTACGCCGCAACGTGCTCGCCATGTCAGGTCGCGCCGTCGAGGCGGCCGGCGACGTCGACGTACTCCTGCTCGACAAGACCGGAACCATCACCTACGGCAACCGGCAGGCGTCGGCATTCCTGCCGCTCGTCGGCATTACCCAGGTGCAGGTGGCAGCGGCCGCACAGTTGGCGTCGCTCGCCGATGAGACCCCCGAAGGACGCAGCATCGTCGACCTGGTCCGCACCCGCGGTCTGGCCGAGGATGCCACGGTGCCCGACGGGGCCGAGCTGGTGGAGTTCACCGCCGTGACCCGCATGAGCGGCATCGACGTGGACGGCCGCAGCATCCGCAAGGGTGCGGGCAGTGCCATCACCATGTGGGTGCACAGCACCGGTGGCAAGCTCAGCGAGGAGCTCGATGCCATCGTGGCCGAGGTCGCTGAATCCGGCGGCACACCGCTGGTCGTGGCGGAGCGGATCGGCACCCAGCCGGCCCGGCTGCTCGGCGTCATCCACCTCAAGGACGTGGTCAAGGAGGGGATGTCCGAGCGCTTCGACCAGATGCGCAAGATGGGCATCCGGACCGTCATGATCACCGGCGACAACGCGCTGACCGCCAAGGCGATCGCTGCCGAGGCCGGTGTCGACGACTACCTCGCTGAAGCAACGCCCGAGGACAAGATGGCGCTGATCCGCAAGGAGCAGGAGGGTGGTCGACTCGTCGCGATGTGCGGCGATGGCACCAACGATGCTCCGGCGCTGGCCCAGGCCGATGTCGGGGTTGCGATGAACACCGGCACGACGGCCGCCAAGGAGGCCGGCAACATGGTCGACCTCGACTCAGACCCGACCAAGCTGATCGACATCGTCGAGATCGGCAAGCAATTGCTGATCACCCGTGGTGCGCTCACCACCTTCTCGATCGCGAACGACATTGCCAAGTACTTCGCGATTCTGCCGGCGATGTTCCTGGTGGTCTTCCCCCAGCTCGACCGGCTCAACGTGATGGGCCTGTCGAGCCCGGAGTCGGCGATCCTGTCGGCGGTGGTGTTCAACGCACTGATCATCGTGGCGCTCATCCCGCTCGCCCTGCGTGGCGTGAAGTCTCGTGTGGCCTCGGCCGAGGTGCTGCTGCGCCGCAACATCCTGGTCTACGGACTCGGCGGCCTGATCGCACCGTTCCTCGGGATCAAGCTGCTCGACCTGGTCATCTCCCAACTTCCCGGTATCTGAGAGGTATTCATGGAATCCCTGTTCACCCTCGCCAGGCACAGCCTGGCCGGCCTGAGGGCGCTCGCCGCCCTTACCCTGATCCTCGGACTGGCCTACCCGCTCGTGATCACCGGCGTCGCTCAGACGGCTTTCGACTGGCGGGCCTCCGGCTCGCTGGTCTCCGCCGAAGGGGAGCACACGACGTCCTACGACGACGCGGTCGGCTCGGCGCTCATCGCCCAGGAGTCGAGTGGCCCGGAATGGTTCCACCCACGGCCCTCGGCTGCCGGTGAGGGCTGGGACGCCCTGGCGTCCTCCGGCTCCAACCTGGGTCCGGAGAACCCTGACCTGATCGCCACCATCGAGGAGCGCCGCGCGAGCGTGGCTGCCGAAGAGGGTGTCGACCCCGAGGCCGTCCCCGCTGATGCCCTGACCGCCTCGTCCTCGGGTCTGGACCCGCACATCTCGCCGGCTTACGCAGCTCTGCAGGTGGCGCGGGTGGCTTCGGCCAACGGGTTGCCGGAGGACGAGGTGGAAAGGCTCGTGGACGAGCACACCACCGGCCGCACGCTCGGGATACTTGGCGAGCGGCGGGTAGAGGTACTCAGGCTCAACGCTGCGATCGCGGAACTGCGAGACTGAGCGCGTGGAGATGTCGGGGGCGAAGCCTGTGAAGCGAGGCAGGTTGCTCGTCTACCTGGGCGCCGCCCCCGGCGTCGGCAAGACCTTTGCGATGCTCGACGAGGCGCGTCGGCGACACGCGCGCGGCACCGACGTGGTGGTCGGCTTGGTCGAGACGCACGACCGGCCGCTGACCATCCGGCAGCTCGAAGGGCTCGAGTTGATCCCGCGCCGCGAGATGGTGCACCGGGGGAGTGTCTTCACGGAGATGGACACCGACGCGATCCTCGCGCGCAGGCCCGCCGTTGTCCTGGTCGACGAGTTGGCGCACACCAATGTTCCCGGCAGTCGGCACGAGAAGCGCAGTGAGGACATCGAGGAGATCCGGGCCGCCGGGATCGACGTCATCACCACCGTCAACATCCAGCACCTGGAGTCGCTCAACGAGGAGGTCGAGCGGATCACCGGCATCCGTCAGCGCGAGACCGTGCCCGACGAGGTGGTGCGCACGGCCGACCAGATCCAGCTGATCGACATGAGTCCTGAGGCGCTGCGTCGCCGACTCGCCCACGGCAACGTCTACCGCTCCGAGCAGATCGACGCGTCGTTGTCTTCCTACTTCCGGGTCGGCAACCTGACGGCGCTGCGCGAGTTGGCGCTGCTGTGGTTGGCCGACCGGGTTGACGACTCGCTGGAGTCGTATCGACGAGAGCACCGCATCGATCAGTCGTGGCCAGCCCGGGAGCGAGTCGTGGTCTCCGTCACGGGAGGTGCGGAGACGGAGACGTTGATTCGCCGAGGGGCTCGGATCGCCCAGCGCTCGGCGGGCAGCGAGCTGATCGCCGTTCACGTGCTGCGCAGTGACGGTCTGGGGCGCGTCGATGACGCGGCGCTGCGCGAGAGCCGGCGGCTCGTGGAGTCGCTGGCGGGGTCGTTCCACACGGTCGTAGGCGACGATGTCGCCGAGGCCGTCATGGAGTTCGCCCGCGGCGTCAACGCTTCGATGGTGGTGGTCGGGGTGTCCAGCCATACCGGCATCCGACAGATGTTCACCGGCTCCACGGCGACCCAGATCGCCCAGTTGTCGGGACCGATCGACGTCTATCTCGTGACGCACGAGGCGGCAGCGGGCGGTGGACCGCGGCGACGAACGGCCTCGCCACTGAGCCCGCGCCGCCGGGCCTACGGATGGCTCGCCGCACTCACCCTGCCGCCCCTGCTCACCGTGGCCCTGCAACTTGTCTCCAGCGGAGGTCCGCTGTCACTCGAGGTGATGTTCTTCCTCGCCCTGACAGTGCTGGTGGCCATGATCGGAGGACTGCTCCCGGCATTGTTGGCGGCGTTCACCAGCTTCCTGCTCCTCAACTGGTATTTCACCGCACCCGTCAGCCGGTTCACCATCGCCGAGCCACAGAACCTGGCCGCCCTGCTCGTTTTCGTGGCCGTGGCCGCGGGCGTCGCATCGGTAGTCGATCGCGCTTCTCGTCGCGGCATCGACGCGGCGCGGGCACGGGCCGAGGCATCGACCCTGGCCGGGTTGTCGCAGTCGGTACTTACGGGCAACGACACCGCCGACGCCATCGTGTCGCGGCTACGCGAGACGTTCAGCCTCGGAGCAGTCTCGCTGTTGACTCGGGCACCGGGCGGCGGATGGGAGGTGCTCGCCTCCGATGGGCCCCAGGCACCCACCGGGCCCGAATCGGCGGACAGCACCGTGCCGGTCGACGAGACTCGGGTGATCGCTATTCGGGGTCGTGAACTGCGCGCGGCCGACATGCGAGTGGTCGAGGGCTTTGCGGTGCAGATGGGTCTGGTGCTGGAGTATCGCCGGCTGCGTGAGCATGAACTCCGCGCCCGTGACCTCGAGCGGGCCGATGCGACCAGCACCGCCCTGCTGCGCGCGGTCTCCCACGACCTGCGCACTCCGCTGGCCACCATGCGTACATCGGTGGACGGGCTGCTGGTCGCGGGAGAGGCCAAGCTGGGCGATGACGACCGCACCGAACTGTTGGGCACCCTGGACAAGGCGACCGACCAACTGGAGCGGCTGATCGACAACCTCCTCGACCTCTCGCGTATCGGTGGCGGGCTGCTGAGCCCGTCGATCCGCCCCACCAGTCTCGACGAGGTGCTGCCGCTCGCGGTCGCTGCTCACCCGGGTCGGGTGCGGCTGGAACTCGACGAGAGCATGCCGCTGGTTGCGACCGATTCGGGGTTGCTCGAACGGGTGCTGGACAACGTGATCAGCAACGCCGTCCGCCTCTCGCCTCCTGAGAAGCAGGTCCGCATCGATGCCCTTGCCGACCCGAGCACGGTGGAGGTGCGCATCACCGACCGCGGCCCCGGCCTCGGCGCTGACGCGCAGGAGCGAATGTTCGAGCCCTTCCAGCGCCTGGGCGACGCCAGTCCTGGCGGCTTGGGGCTGGGCCTGGCCGTGGCCCGCGGACTGGCCGAGGCCATGGGTGCCACGCTGGTCGCCGAGGACACCCCCGGCGGCGGGCTGACGATGGTGCTGACCCTGCCGCGTGCACTGGCAGGATCGTGACATGGCAGCCCACGTGCTCGTCGTCGATGACGAACCCGCGCTGGCGCGCGCCCTGGAAATCAACCTCAAGGCGCACGGCTGGACGGTGACGACGGCCGCCGACGGTCGCAGCGCCCTCGACGCCGTCGCAACCGTCCACCCCGACATCGTCCTTCTCGACCTCGGGTTGCCCGACCTCGACGGCATGGAGGTGATCGAAGGCATCCGCGGGTGGACCAATGTGCCGATCGTGGTGCTCTCGGCTCGCCAACTCGGTGAGGACAAGGTCGACGCACTCGACATCGGGGCCGACGACTACATCACCAAGCCTTTTGCGATGCAGGAGTTGATGGCCCGGCTGCGGGCGGCGTTGCGACGCTCTGCGGTCCCCGTGGCTGCTGACGCTCCGCTGACGATCGGTGAACTGGTGATCGACTTCGCCCGCAAACGCATCACCCGCCACGGCGACGACGTACGCCTGACGCCCACCGAGTGGGCCTTCATCGACCTGTTGGCTCGCAATGTCGGAAAGCTGGTCACCCGCGAGCAGATCCTGCGCGAGGTATGGGGTCCGAGCTATGTAAGCGAGACGCACTACCTACGCGTCTATGCCGCGCAGCTGCGCCGAAAGCTGGAGGCGGATCCGGCACATCCGCGCCACATCATCACCAGCCACGGGCTCGGATACACCCTCGAGACCTGACACCCCCCGGAACCCCCTCGCCACCGTGGCTAGGGTGTCTCATCCAGACCGGCAGCCAGCCGGCCCGCACACCTGAGGACCACAAGTGGCCAAGCCCGCACCCACCGCCCTGGACAACGTCGTCTCCCTCGCCAAGCGCCGAGGGTTCGTCTTTCCCTGTGGCGAGATCTACGGCGGCACCCGCTCCGCGTGGGACTACGGCCCGCTCGGCGTGGAGCTCAAGGAGAACATCAAGCGGCAGTGGTGGAAGTTCATGGTCATGGGCCGCGAAGACGTGGTCGGCCTCGACTCCAGCGTCATCCTCCCGACCCGCACCTGGGAGGCCTCCGGGCACCTGGGCACCTTCTCCGACCCGCTGACCGAGTGTCAGTCGTGTCACAAGCGCTTCCGTGAGGACCACCTCCAGGAGGACCACGCGGCCAAGAAGGGCATCGAGGATCCCGACACGGTCAACATCAACGAGTCGGTCGCCTGCCCCAACTGCGGCACCCGCAACGCCTGGACCGAGCCGCGCGCCTTCAACATGATGCTCAAGACCTACCTCGGCGTGGTCGACGACGAGTCGGGCCTGCACTACCTGCGTCCCGAGACCGCCCAAGGCATCTTCCTCAACTTCGCCAGTGTCGTGACCTCCAGCCGACAGAAGCCGCCGTTCGGCATCGCCCAGATGGGCAAGTCGTTCCGCAACGAGATCACCCCGGGCAACTTCATCTTCCGCACCCGCGAGTTCGAGCAGATGGAGATGGAGTACTTCGTCAAGCCCGGCGAGGACGAGGAGAGCCTCGAATACTGGCTGGCCGAGCGCACTCGCTGGTACGTCGAGTTGGGGATCGACCCCGACAACCTGCGCCACTTCGAGCACCCGCCCGAGAAGCTCTCGCACTACTCCAAGCGCACGGTCGACATCGAATACCGCTTCGGTTTCTCCGGCCGCGACTTCGAGGAGCTCGAGGGGGTCGCCAACCGCACCGACTACGACCTCAAGCAGCACAGTGAGTTCTCCGGCAAGGACCTCTCCTACTTCGACCAGGCCAGCAATGAGCGCTACCTGCCCTACGTGATCGAGCCGGCCGCCGGCCTGACGCGCAGCCTGATGGCGTTCCTGATCGACGCCTACACCGAGGACGAGGCCCCCAACACCAAGGGTGGCGTCGACAAACGGGTCGTGCTC
>JARICB010000190.1 GCA_029264225.1 Nocardioides sp.
CACCTTGGATGCACTCGAGCAGTGGGCCATCGGTGACCACCTCGCTACCGAGGTGCTCGGTGGAGCCAACGCCCTCGCCGTCGGCGAGGCGATCACTGCCGGTGGGCTGCTGCCTCCTGGACCCCTCGGCAAGGGAGTCCTCGACGCCATCATCGAAAGGGTCCGGCCGCTGGTGATGCACGCGATGAGCCTGCAGAACGGGCCGGCCCGGAGCCTCGACGTCGACATCGACCTGGGCGACCGTCGCCTGACCGGGACGATCGGCGGCATCTTCGGCAACAACCTGGTCGCCGTGTCCTACTCCAATCTCGGCGCCAAACATCGGCTAGGGGCCTGGCTCGGGGCGCTGGCCCTGGCCGCGGGACATCCCGACGAGAACTGGACGACGCACACCATCGGCAAGCACAAGTCGGGTGGGCAGGTGGCCATGATCAAGCCGCTGGCCGAGCACGAGGCGCGCGAACGACTGCGCGAGTTGATCGGCATCTATGAGGCGGGGTTGCGTGAGCCGCTGCCGCTCCCGATCAAGACCACGCTCGCGTGGTCGGAAGAGTTCCGGCATACCCGCAACGGAAGCAACGGCGACCCCGACGCGAAGGCCCGGGACCAGTGGGTGACGCCGCGTTTCAATGACTCCGGCTTCCCCCGCGAAGACGCCGACACCTGGCACGTCCGCGCCTTCGGCGAGCACGCCCCCTACGAACTGCTTGCCTCTCCCCTGCGCGAAGGCGAGGACGGACCGGCACCGCACCGACTCGGCCACTTCGGCTGGCAGTTGTGGAGTCCGTTGATCGACATCGGCCACGAACAGCTACGGGGGATCTGATGGAGAGCTTTGACATCAGCCGCGACCTCGAGCCCGGCATCACGCTGCTGGAGGCGAGCGCCGGGACCGGAAAGACCTGGACGATCGCCGCGCTTGTGAGTAAGTACGTCGCCTCTGGGGCGGCCACGCTCGACGAGATGCTGGTCGTGACCTTCACTCGGGCCGCTAGCCAAGAGCTGCGGGAGCGGGTCCGCGAGCAACTCGATGAGGCTGTCCAGGTCTTGGTCGACCCGTCGCAGCGCGAGGACGACAACCGGCTCCACGACTGGTTGCTCGCTGCTGACGACGTCACGCTGACCCAAAGGCGACACCGGTTGACCGAGGCACTGGTCTTCTTCGACGCAGCCACGATCGCCACCATCCACCAGTTCTGTCAGCTGGTGCTGCGCAGTCTGGGGGTGGCGGGTGACACCGACGCCAGCGCACGGCTCGTGGAGGACCTCGAGCAGCTGACCAGCGAAGTGGTCGACGATCTCTATCTGGCCCGGTTCGGCGACCAGGAGAAGCCGCCGTGGACCCGGACCCAGGCCCTCGACCTGGCACGCGCCATCGTCGGCGACCCGCGCGCAAGGATCGAACCTCAGGCCGTGCTGAGTGCTGAGCCCGACTCGGCCGCAGCGATGCGGGTGCGCTTCGCCACCGACGTGCTCGTGGAGGTGGAGCGGCGCAAGCGCCAGCTCGGAGTGCTCAGCTATGACGACCTGCTCAGCCAGCTCGCCGATGCCCTCGAAGACGAGTCGGCACCGTCGCGGGTACGGATGCAGCACCGCTGGAAGTTCGTGCTGATCGACGAGTTCCAAGACACCGACCCGGTGCAGTGGCAGGTCTTCCAACGGGCCTTCGCCGACACCGCGACCATGGTGCTGATCGGCGACCCGAAACAGGCCATCTACGCCTTCCGGGGCGGCGACATCGTGACCTACCTCCGTGCCGCAGAGGCCGCGACCACTACCCAGACGCTGGGCACCAACTGGCGAGCCGACCAACCGCTGCTCGACCGGCTCCAAGCATTGCTCCAGGCTGCGACCCTGGGCAACGAGCAGATCGTCGTACACCCCGTCCGCGCCCACCACGAGACGTCGCGACTGAAGGGTGCCGGTGACCCGTTCCGACTGCGGCTCGTACGTCGCACCGAACTCGGCAAGGGCCCGCGCACCAAGCCACCGGTGGCCGTGTGGCGTGAGCACGTCATTACCGACACCGCCCATGACATCAAGCGACTGCTGCAACGCGGGGCGACCTACAACAACGAGCCCCTGCTTCCAGGACACGTCGCCGTGCTGGCGGCCCGCCGCAGCGAACTGGAGGCTGTGCAAGAGGCGCTGGCGCGGGTTGGGGTGCCGGCCGTGGTCAACGCCGGCGGTTCCGTCTTCCACACACCGGCAGCCCTCGAATGGCTGACCCTGCTCGAGGCGCTCGAGCAGCCGCACCGGGCCGATCGGGTGCGCGCGGTCGCGCTGACCTCGTTCTTCGGTTACTCCGCAGCCGCGCTGGATACCGGTGGTGACGCGCTGACAGACGAACTCGCCGACCAGGTGCGCACCCTCGCCGACGTTTTCGTGACCCGCGGCGTCGCGGCGGTTCTCGAGCTCACCATGATTGCCGGCCTGACCGCGCGCGTGCTGGGCCGGGTCGGCGGCGAACGCACGCTGACCGACCTGCGCCACATCGGGGAATCGTTGCTGCGGGTCAGCGTCGAGGCTCGCCTGGGCGTCGTCGGACTGCTCGGCTGGCTGCGCGAGCAGGTGGCCGACGACAAGCTCGAGGTCGCCTCCGAACGCACCCGACGACTCGACTCCGACGCTGCTGCCGTGCAACTGGTGACCATCCACGGCAGCAAGGGACTGGAGTATCCGGTCGTCTATCTGCCCACTTTGTGGAACCGCTACGTCGGCAACGATCCGGCCATCCCGCTCCTCCATGACGACGAGGGTCGCCGGTGCCGTGATGTCGGTGGCCCGAGCCCGTTCCACCGGCAATCAGTGGCGCGACACTGGCACGAAGACGCCGGAGAGTCATTGCGTCTGCTCTACGTGGCCCTGACTCGCGCCAAGTCTCAGGTCGTCGCTTGGTATGCCCCTGCGGGGATGAACACTCCGGCCTCCCCGCTGCACCGCATGCTGTTCGGTCGGCGTCCGCAGGGCGCTCTGGTGCCCGACGAGCAACCGCTGGTCGAGGACGACCGGTTGCTGGAGATCCTCCAGCAGTGGCACAGCGCCGGCGGTCCGAGCGTCGAGCTCGCTACTCTGGTGCCCCCCGACCCGACGCCCATCGAAACTCCACGGAGCGAGCTGACGGTGCGCAGGTTCAGCCGCACCGTCGACACCGCCTGGCGGCGCACCTCCTACTCCTCGCTCTCAGCGGCCAGCGCTGCGGCGAGCCACGGCCCACCCGAGACCGCCCTCTCGGAGCCGGATGAGATGCCGGAGGAAGGTGAGGATCTGACAGTGCTCGAGTTGCCCGCACCCGCCGACCTCCATCTGGCGGCCGTCGCCTCCCCCATGGCCGACCTCCCGGTCGGAGCAACGTTCGGTTCCCTCGTGCATGCCGTGCTCGAGCACGCCGACCCGGCGGTGTCCGACTTCCGGGCCGAGCTGCTCACCCACATCAACGAACAGCTCGTGTGGTGGCCGGTCGACCTCGACCCGGACGCACTGGCCGACGCCCTGGTGGCGGTATGCGCGAGTCCGCTCGGGCCGCTGACCGGGGAGCAGACGCTGCTCACGCTGGGCTTGTCCGACCGGCTGCGTGAGCTCGACTTCGAGTTGCCGCTGGCCGGTGGCGACGATGCGGCGTACGACGCCAAGGCCGTGCGGCTCGGCGACCTGGCGCCGCTGCTGCGTCGTCACCTCCCACCGGGCGACCCGGTGCTCTCCTACGCCGACACGCTCGATCGCGATCCCGATCTCGCCGACCAAGCGCTGCTCGGCTACCTCCCCGGCTCCATCGACGTAGTGCTGCGCGTCGAGGTCGATGGCACCCAACGGTTCGTCACCGTCGACTACAAGACCAACTGGCTCGGCGACATGGAGGCTCCGCTGACGGCCCACGACTACCGCCCGAGCGTGCTCGACGAGGCGATGGGGCACTCCGACTACCCGTTGCAGGCGCTGCTCTACACGGTGGTGCTGCACCGCTTCCTGCGCTGGCGGCTGCCCGACTACGACCCGACCCAGCATCTCGGGGGCGTGCTCTACCTTTACCTGCGCGGCATGTGCGGACCCGAGACCCCCCGTGTCGACGGCGCCCCGTGTGGCGTCTTCGCCTGGCGCCCGCCGGTCGCGCTGGTCCTGGAGCTCTCCGGGTTGCTGGATGGGGAGTTGGTGGGCTCGTGAGTGACCTCTTCGAACCGGTCGATGCCTTCGATCGCGACCTGGCCCTGTCGGCACCGCCCTTGTTGGCGAGGTTCAACCGCGCCGGTGTGCTCACAGCTGCCGACGTCCATATGGCCACCGCGCTGGGGCAGCTGGGTGGCGAGCCCGACTCATCGGTGCTGCTCGCCATCGCCCTCGCCGCCCGTGCGGTCCGCAGCGGCTCGGTGTGTCTCGAGCTGGCCGGCGTCAGCGACCAGCTCGACGACCTCGACCTGCCCTGGCCCGCCCCCGAGCCCTGGGCAGCAGCGGTCGGCGCCAGCCCGTTGCTCGGTCTGGGGGTGCTGCACTGGGAGCACGGGCTTCTCTACCTCGACCGCTACTACGAGCAGGAGACCCAGGTCCTCGACGACCTGACCGCGCGCAGCGCCACCGTTCCACCCCTCGATGCTGCGTTGCTCGATTCATCGCTCGCGCGGGCCTTCCCCG
>JARICB010000224.1 GCA_029264225.1 Nocardioides sp.
ACCGCGACCTGCTGCACAGTGACAGCACGGCGACGTTCCTGACGATGGTCATTACGATGACCGCCGGTACGGCCGTGATCATGTGGCTCGGCGAACTGATCACCGACCGGGGTATCGGCAACGGTATGTCCATCCTGATCTTTACCCAGGTCGTCGCGACCTTCCCGGCCTCGCTGTGGAAGGTGCAGACCTCCGAAGGCTGGATCGTGTTCGGGGCCGTCATGGTCATCGGGCTGATCCTGGTGGCTGCCGTGATCTTCATCGAGCAGGCACAGCGGCGCATCCCTGTGCAGTACGCCCGTCGCATGGTGGGACGCAAGATGTTCGGCGGCTCCTCGACGTACATCCCGCTCAAGGTCAACCAGGCGGGCATCATCCCGGTCATCTTCGCCTCGTCGATGCTCTACCTGCCGGCCATGGCCGTCCAGTTCAACCAGTCGAGCAGTTCGCCCGTGATCTCGTTCGTCAACAAGTACCTGGTCGGTGGCGATCACCCGCTCTACATGGCGATCTACTTCCTGATGATCATCTTCTTCACCTACTTCTACGTCTCGATCACCTTCAACCCTGAAGAAGTGGCCGACAACATGAAGAAGTACGGCGGTTTCATCCCCGGGATCCGCGCGGGCAGGCCTACCCAGGACTACTTGGCCTATGTCTTGTCCCGCATCACGTTCCCGGGTGCGCTCTACCTCGGCCTGATCTCGCTGATCCCATTGATCGCGTTCGCGCTGATCAACGCGGATCAGAACTTCCCCTTCGGCGGCACCTCGATCCTGATCATGGTCGGCGTCGCCTTGGACACGGTCAAGCAGATCGAGAGCCAACTCCAGCAACGCAACTACGAAGGGTTCCTGCGCTGATGCGTTTGATCATCATGGGTCCGCCAGGGGCTGGCAAAGGTACGCAGGCCAAGTTCATCGCTCAACACTTCGGCATCCCCGCGATCTCCACCGGGGACATCTTCCGGGCGAATGTCAGCGAGGGCAGCGAACTCGGTGTCAAGGCCAAGCGCTACATGGACGCCGGTGAGTACGTGCCCGACGAGGTCACCAACCTGATGGTGCGCAACCGGATCGACGCGCCCGACGCGAAGCCCGGCTTCCTGCTCGACGGCTATCCACGAACGCTGGCGCAGGTCGAGGAACTGGACGGGATGATCCGTCACACCGGCCACCAACTCGATGCCGTCGTCGTGCTGACCGTCGATCTGGACGAGGTAGTGGGACGGCTGCTCCAGCGGGCCGAGTCGGAGGGACGGGCCGACGACACGGCCGAGGTCATCCGTCGCCGCCAGGAGATCTACGCCGAAGAGACGGCGCCGTTGATCGAGGTGTACCGCGCTCGCGGCATGCTGGTCGAGGTCGACGGCATGGGCGAGGTCGACGTAGTGACCCAGCGCGTCTTCGACGCGCTCGACGTCGTCCCCCAGAGCTGAGCGGACACCTTCGGTGTTCACCCGTAACCGCGGCCTGGAGATCAAGACCCCCGCTCAGATCGAGAAGATGCGGGTGGCCGGGCTACTGGTCGGCGAAACCCTCGAGTTGCTGCGCGCGGCCGCGCAGCCGGGTGTGACGACGGCGGATCTCGACAAGCTGGCCGAAGCCAACATTCGTGACCACCGCGGTGTTCCGTCCTTCAAGGGCTACAGCCACCCGCCGTTCCCGGCAACCATCTGCGCCTCCGTCAACGACGAGGTGGTGCACGGCATCCCCGGACCCCGTGTGTTGCAGTCCGGCGACATCCTCTCCATCGACTGCGGGGCCATCGTCGAGGGCTGGCACGGTGACGCGGCCATCACCGTAGCGATCGGCGAGGTCGCTCCGAAGGTGCTCGAGCTGATGCGAGTAACCGAGGAGGCGCTGTGGAGGGGCCTGGCAGCGGCTCACCTCGGTGGCCGGGTCAGTGACATCTCGCACGCCGTGGAGCAGCACGTGCGCAGCCAGGGCAGCTACGGCATTCTCGAGGACTACACCGGGCACGGCATCGGCACCGAGATGCACATGGCGCCGAACGTTCCCAACTTCGGCCGCCCAGGCAAGGGACCGACCCTGGTCGAGGGACTGGCATTGGCGGTCGAGCCGATGGTGACGCTGGGCAGCAAGGAGACCGACCTGCTCGCGGATGAGTGGACCGTCGCCACCCTCGACGGGTCGATGTCCGCCCACTTCGAGCACACCTTCACCCTGACGCCCCGGGGCGCCTGGGTACTTACGGCCATCGACGGTGGCGCTGCTCGACTCGCGGCGCTCGGTGTCGCCTACGGCGGTCGCTGAGTCGCCGCTGACTTGGCGCCCGTGCGAGGATAGTGGCTCAGGAGGGGAGTATTCCCCCGCGATGGTGTCGTCAGCACGGCGTGGGCTCGTGCCCGGGCCCGGTGCCATGGGTTCGTGCCGTCAGGTGAGAGCGGAAGAGACCTCCGGAGTCATCGAACGCGTGCAGATCAACTGCTGTCGTCCCAGACATTCCTCCGGAGGAGAATCAACTCGTGAATGCCCTGCTCGGCGATTCGGTCGCTTCACCCCTGGTGTGGCTGTTGACCTTGGTCGTCACCGTCGGTGTGCTGATGGTGGACCTGCTCGTCATCGCCCGACGGCCCCACGAACCGACGATGGCCGAGGCCGGTCGTCACCTGGCGTTCTTCGTCGGACTGGCCGTTGTCTTCGGGATCTGCCTGGTCGTCTTCGCACACCCGCACGAGCTCTCACCCAACCCGGGCGCCGAGTTCTTCGCCGGCTGGCTGACCGAGTACAGCCTCTCGATCGACAACCTGTTCATCTTCATCATCATCATGAACAGTTTCGCTGTGCCGCGGCAGTATCAGCAGACGGCGCTGATGATCGGGATCGTGCTTGCGCTGATCATGCGCGCGGTCTTCATCCTTGTCGGCGCCGCTGCCATCAACGAGTTCAGCTTCGTCTTCTACATCTTCGGTCTCTTCCTGCTCTTCACGGCCATCAAACTGGCCAAGGGGGCCGGTGCGGACGACGACGAGTTCGAGGAGAACAGGCTCGTCAAGTTTGCCGAGAACCACTTGCCTGCCACCAAGGAGTGGAACGGCACCAAGCTGTTCACCGTCGAGCAGGGCAAGCGACTGATCACGCCGATGTTTCTCGTCGTTCTCACCCTGGGCACTACCGACCTGCTGTTCGCGCTTGATTCCATCCCGGCGATCTACGGGCTGACCCGCGACCCCTACCTGGTCTTCACCGCCAACATCTTTGCGCTGATGGGACTGCGTCAGCTCTACTTCCTGATCGGTGGTCTCCTCCAGAGGTTGATCTACCTGTCCTACGGACTCGCGTTCCTGCTGGGATTCATCGCCGTCAAGCTGATCCTGCACGCGATGCACGAGAACGAACTGCCCTTCATCAACGGCGGCGAGCCGATCCCGTGGGCGCCCGACATCCCGATCTGGGTCTCGCTGGCCGTCATCGTCGGCACTCTTGCCGTGACGACGGTGGTCAGCCTGGTCGTCTCGAACCGTCGGAGCGCCGAGCACGACGGCTCTGCGTCCGCGCCTCGTCACGACGATGACTTGGCCTGAGTCAGCGGACGCACTCGTTGGCGGTAGGGGAGGCGTCGGAGCCGCGAACCTGCCGCACCTCCAGGCAGACCTTCTCGCTGCTGACGATGGTCGCGGAAGTCTTCACGGTGCGCTCGAACGCTTCGCTGCCCGCCCGCTGCCAGATCCACTGATCGCCCGGCTCGCTCGGGTCCTGGCTGCGCCAGCGAAAGACCACCGTGTCGCCGTTGCGGGTGCCGCTCAGCGTGGGCGGTCGGGTCAGCGTGTCGGCGATCAGGTCTGACGGCGTGGCCGAGGTGGTCGGGGGTGGCGCGGGGTCCGGATCGCGCTCGGTCTGAGTCAGGACCAGCGCACCGACGAGGACCGCCGCCGCGACGACACCGACGACCGCCCACACCACGGCCGAGCGTCTGGGCTGGGGTGACGCTGCCTGTGGTGCCTGGGCGGCGTCGGGGTCCGCAGGTGCGGGGGCAACGTGGCGCGGGGCGGACGCTGAGATGACGGTCACTGCCTTCATCACGGTCCGGTCCTCTTCCGGTGTCGGGGCCGCGGTCGCCTGGATTGAGGAGTCAGGACGATCACCCTCGACGGCGACAGCGGTGCGTGGCCACCGGGCGCTCTCCTCGATCTGTTGGAGACTGCGAGCCAGTTCCAGTGCGCTCTGCGGACGATGGCCGGGGAACTTGGCGAGGCACTGCTGGAGCAGTCGATCGAGGGCCGGCGGCACGTCGGAGCGCTGGGTGGCGGGAGGCGCTGCGTGCAGGATGCGGGCGCTCAGGGCCCGGGTGGAGTTGTCGCCCGCGGGGATGGAGAAGGGTGACCGCCCTACCAGGAGGTGCCAGATGGTGGCGCCGAGGGAGTAGACGTCTGAGGCGACCGAACCGTTGGAGCGACCGTCGAGCAGTTCGGGCGGCGACCAGGGGTAGGAGATGCGCACGTCACTCTCACTCGCGACCTCGCTGATGTGCCCCGCGATGCCGAAGTCGGTGAGCGCCGGTTCGTGGTAGGTCGTGACGAGGACGTTGCTCGGCTTGATGTCGCGATGCAGGATCCCCGACCGGTGGGCGGTTTCGATGGCACTCGCCAGTTTGATGCCGGTACTGACGGCATCCACGACGGCCATCGGGTTGGAGCGGACCCGCAGCCCCAGGTCTGGCGGTGGGCAGTAGCGCATCACCAGGTAGGGGCGAGCGCCGTCCCGGGTCACGCCGGCCGTCATTACCGAGACGATGTAGGGGTGGTCGGCGAGCCGCGCCATGGCGTTGGCCTCGGCAGTGAAGAGACCCTTCTCGCGCTCATTGAGGGGTACGTCGGGGCGCACGACCTTGATGGCGACGCGCTGTCGCGGCCACTGCTGCTCGTAGAGGAAGACGTCGGCGAAGCCGCCGCTCCCCAGGTGCTCGACGAAGGTAAAGCCCTCGATGACAGGGGCACTCACCGCGGCATCACCGGGCCGACCTCGAACCGCACTTCGTAGACCTCGGCGAGGTCGAGTCGAGCGCCCGGCTCGAGCGCATAGGCTTCGCCGGCGCGCATGCGTTCAGGGGCGCGATCGGGCATCGTGAGCATCGTGCCACCTCGCGAGTCTAGATCGCGTGCCAGCACGTTCCAGCCATCGAGTTCGATGTGGAGATGCATCCGCGACACGAACGTGTGGTCCGAGGGCAGGTGCACCAGGTGCGGCCAGTCAGCACTGTCCTGAACAGGTGCGGGCTTGCGTCCGAGTACGACGCCGCGGTCGAGCGGCACCACCTCGCCTGTGGGCAGTCGGAGGCCACCCAGCATGGGGCGCGTCACCTGCCGTGGCTCCTGCGGTGCGATCGGCGCGCGACAGACGCGGCAGACGTCAGTGTTCGGGCCGGAAAGATGACCATTCGGGCAGCTCACGGCCACGACGGAGGCGACGGGTCCGGTGCGTAGGTGTGCCACCGGCTCGGGGCGGTGCAACGTCGAGCCGTCGTGATCCCCGGTGTCGAGCGGCGACAGTTCGACACCTGAGGTCGGGTCGGGCGGGTGGATCGTGGTGTGCGTGCCCTGGGAGATCCGCTCCATGAAGTCCGGGTCGGGCTCGGTCGTGTCGCTCAGGCCACCGGTGTCGATGTCGGGCTCGTGGTCGATGCGTCGACGAGGGCGGGGTGGCGCACCCTCAGGACCCTTCGCCGAGAGGATCGACTCCGGGATGCCGTCGATGAGCACCGGAGGTGCTTCGCGTGGCGGCGTGGCTGCCGAGGCCGCTGGCCGCTGGGGAGCCACGGGCCGCAGGATGACGCGAGAAGCGGCCACGACGCCGCCGCTGAGGCGCCGGCCGGGTCCCATCGCCTCAGGGTCGGCGCCGTCGTCCAGGGAGAGCAGTCGGTCGGCACCCGAGACCCGGACCTGCCCGCGGCCCCTGGAGACGGAGGTCTCCGAGCCGGTGGTGACGTCGACGAGGGCCAGGGCCGGAGGGTCGCCGCCGAAGGCCTGCTCGACTATGGCGAGCACCTGTTCGGTGACGGAGCCGCCGCTGAGGGAATTGGTGGTGATCACCGCCCAGAGCGCTTCGAGGACGTCGTCATCCCCGGGGTCGGTCAGCAGGATCCACTGACCCCCCGCGCCGACGAGTACCCCGTCGCCCGCGGCATACCTGCACTCCACGACCACACCCGCCTCCTGATCACTGTTGAGTAGGCATTGTCACCTTCGCCGCCAACGTGACGGTCAGGGGTGAGGCCACTGTGCCTCAACTTGTTCTATCGCGCACTGGTACCTACGCTCGCACCTGCGATGTTGCGGGTGACTGCTCAGAGGCGGTAAGGGGCTGTTGGTGGCAGCAGGTGACTTCTTTCGTCGGCACAAGGTGGCCGTCGCGTCGAACACTGCCCTGGTGCTGGCTGTGGGAGTTGTCCTTACCTATGCCCTGACTGCTGACGGCTACCAGGCCCACGAGGCTCAGTTGAACGACGGCGGCATCTGGGTCGTCAACGGCGACCGGGGCATCTACGGTCGCATGAACAAGCCGATCAACCAGCTCGACACCTCTGTCTTCGCCGAGCGTGGGGACCTGCCCCTCGACGTGGTGCAGGACGGTGCAGCTGTGGTCGCGATCGACCGGCAGGCCAGTACGGCGCAGGTGATCGATCCGCTGACCTCGGCCCTGGATGCCAGTGGCCGGATCTCGATCCCCAGCTCTGGCGATCAGCAGATGGGTGGCGGCTCCTTCGCCTCCGTTGACGCCGAGACCGGCGACCTCTGGGCCACCCGCCTCGACCCCCAGCGCGGGAAACCTCTCATCACTGCGCTCGAGCGTCAGGCCAAGCCACTCGACACCGTGGGCGCGGGGGCGGCCCTGGCGGTGACGTCGACCGGCCTGGTCGTGGCCACCTCATCGCAGGCACACACCGTTACCTACCTGGTTGCGAAGGGGGAGAAGTTCGAGAAGCCACGCACGGACGACCTCCCCACCCGGGCCGGCGAGCCCACGGCCGTGACCACCGTCGGTGAGCGAGTGATCACCCTCGACGGCGCGAGCGGTGACCTGACCGTGCTCGGCGGCGCGACGGCGACCCTGCCCCTCGGAGCTGTCCTGCAGGAACCAGGAGCCGCAGCCGACTCCGTGCTGGTGGCAACTGACGGCGCCCTGATGAGCATCGACCTCGACTCGGGGACCACCACGGTCGTGGCGGAGAACCTCAACGGCACCCCGGCAGAGCCGGTCCGGCTCGGTGCCTGCGTCTACGGCGCCTGGTCCGGGGGCCTGGGCGCGGTCGCCGTCCAATGCGGCAACGACTCGGTGCAGCAGACGGTGCTGACGGGCAAGGCCAGCAACCTGCTCTTCCGGGTCAACCACGGCGAGATCGTCCTCAACGACGCCACCAGTGGCGCGGTGTGGGAGATCGACTCCCCGAAGCCGCAGCAGATCGACAACTGGAACGCCTTCACCGCGACCAAGAAGGTCGAGGACAAGGACAAGTTGAACGAGGAGCAGGGCAGCGGCGACCGACGCCCACCGAAGGCGAAACCGGATGACTACGGCGCCCGCTCCGGTCGCACCACTGTCTTGCACCCCCTTGACAACGACTCGGCTCCCGAGGGTCGGCTGCTGAGTATCGTCGACGTCGATCAGCCCACGGGCGGTGCCCAGGTCGAGATCAGTCCCGATGGTCAGGCGCTGGTGCTCCAGTTGCCCGAGCGGGCCAGGGACACCTCCTTCGACTACTACATCGACGACGGCCGCAGTAACTTCTCCGCCCACGCGCGGGTCTCGGTCGCAGTGCGTGCCACAGGTGCCAACGCGCCCCCCACCGTTCGTGCGGGCTTCGAGCCTCGCAAGTGGCGGGTCCCGGCGAGTGGGTCCCTTACGGTTC
>JARICB010000227.1 GCA_029264225.1 Nocardioides sp.
CCCGGAGTCTGTACGTGCAGGTTGTTCGACGACACGCTCCGCCCCGAACGCCTGCAGGACCCCGACACGGTGCCAGTGACACTGGGGGTCAGGTTCACCCCTGAGGTCGACGGCACCGTCACCGGCATGCGCTTCTTCAAGGGGCCGAAGAACACGGGAACGCACACCGCCACGCTCTGGGCGATGAACGGCACGGCACTGGCATCAGGCACCTTCGTCGACGAATCCAGTACCGGCTGGCAGACGCTGACGTTCGACCAACCGGTTCCGGTCGGCAAGACCACCGAGTACGTCGCGTCCTACCGCGCTCCGGACGGGCGCTATTCGGCCACCCTGGGCGCATTCTCGGCCAACAACCTCTCGCGTCCACCCCTACGCGTAAGCAGCAATGCCGGTTCGTACACCTACGGCACGGGCTTCCCCGGTAACCGGTCGAATGCAAGTTACCTGGTCGACGTGATGTTCGAGCGACTTCCCGCGGTCATCGCGGTCACGGGCCGGGACCCGGCGCCCGGGGCGCTCGACGTGCCGCGCACCAGCACCGTCAGGGTCTGGTTCTCGGCACCGATCAAGCCCGGTCTCGACCTGGCCGTGGCCACCGGTGGGGTCCCGATCCCCGGCACGACCGTCATGGGACCTGGCAACAAGTCGATCACCTTCACCCCGCAGACCGTGCTGCCACGAGACGCACTGATCGACATTGCCCTCAGCGGCGTGGTCTCCACCGAGGGGGCGGTGCTGCCACCGCAGGCCTGGTCGTTCCGCACCACGACGTCGCAAGACACCGCGACCCCACAGACGTTGTTCGGTTCGGCGACGCCCCAGACCGCCGCCGTCAACGATCCGAGCCCAGTCGAACTCGGCACCCGGTTCACACCGACCCGCGACGGCTACCTCACCCACGTTCGCTTCTACAAGGGCAGCACCGAGAACGGCGGCATCCACACCGGCTCGGTCTGGAGTGCCACGGGCGAGCGATTGGCCACAGTGACCTTCGCGAACGAGACACCGTCAGGATGGCAGTCGGCCCGGCTGAGCACTCCGCTGCCGGTCACAGCAGGCACCACCTACACCGTGTCCTACTTCGCGCCCACCGGTCACTACTCCGCGACCTCGGGGTTCTTCGCGGCACCGTGGGTCAACGGTGACCTGACAGCGCCAGCTTCCGACAACGGGCGCTATCTCTACGGGGTGGCCGGGGGCTTCCCCACGCAGAGCTACGGCGGGTCGAACTACTTCGTCGACGTCGGGTTCTCGAGCGGCGACGTCGCGCTGGCGATCGCGAGCCAGACTCCTGCGGCCGGGGAGCAGAATGTCGCTACGACGTCGCCACTGAGCGTGACGTTCTCCACGCCGATCCTTGATGGAGCGCCGCTGGGGGTGACCGCCGGTACGACAACGGTGCCCGGCACCGTGACTCGCTCGGTCGATGAGCGAACCATGACGTTCACACCGACGGCGCCGATGCCCTCCGATGCCGTGATGACGGCCAGCCTCAGTGGGGCCACGTCCACGACGGGGGAGACACTGGGGACGCAGAGTTGGTCGTTCCGCACCCGGGCTCCGGCGATGACGATCACCTCGCGGACGCCGGCTCCCGGAGCCACTGGGGTCTCCCGTACGGCGCCCATCTCGCTCACC
Source organism: Nocardioides sp. (assembly GCA_029264225.1). Taxonomy (GTDB): domain Bacteria; phylum Actinomycetota; class Actinomycetes; order Propionibacteriales; family Nocardioidaceae; genus Nocardioides. Next base: position 1,642 of record JARICB010000227.1, read on the forward strand.
TTCTCCACCCCCGCTGCGCCGGGCGGCACGATGACGGTCTCCGGCCCGGGTGGCGCAGTCGCCGGCACGGTGACCGCGTCGGGCGATGGCAGCACCCGCACGTTCACGCCCAGCGCGAGCCTGCCGGCGCTGACCCAGTTGACGGTGTCGATAGCCGGCGTCGTCTCAGCCGCCGGTGTCGCACTGCCAGAAGACAGCTGGTCGTTCACCACCCAGCCGCGTCCGGTGCTGACGGCGTCCCTGTTCGGTCAGGTCACACCGTCGAAGGTCTCGACCAGCACCCGTTCCATCGAGGCAGGAACTCACTTCACGGTCGGCACCAGTGGGGAGGTGACGGCGATCAGGTTCTACAAGGCGGCCGCCAACACCGGCACCCACTACGTGTCCCTGTGGCAGGCCAACGGGACCCGGCTGGCCCGGGTTGCCGTCACCGGAGAGAGCGCATCGGGATGGCAGACGATGCCATTGGCCACGCCGATCCAGCTCAGCGCGGGCAGTTCGTACGTCGTGTCCTACCTCGCCCCGGTCGGCCGAGTCTCCATGACACCCAGTTTCTTCACCGCGACGCCGTACGTTTCCGGGCCGTTGCAAGCGACCCGGAGCCTGAACGGGCGCTACCGCTACACCGCGGCCGGCTTCCCGAACGTGATCGTGACCGGCACCAACTACTTCGCCGACGTGGTCTTCCGCTACGACGGCCAGTGATTCACTCGATGCGCAGGGGGATGCATGAGCACAGATAGTCGACTGTCCGTTGCGGTGGTCGGGGCGGGGTACTGGGGACCCAACCTGATTCGCAACTTTCGAACGAGTCCGGACTGGGACCTGGTCGCTGTCTGCGACCTGGATTCCGAGCGCGCGCAGCAGACGCTGGGTGCACGCAGCGGAGTCGACGTCACCGACTCGGTCGAGGCGTTGTTGGCTCGGACCGACCTCGACGCCGTGGCGATCGCCACCCCGGCGCGGACCCACGGTCCGATCGCAGAGGCCGCATTGCGATCGGGGCGTCACGTACTCGTGGAGAAGCCGCTGTCGCACGATCGCGCGAGCGCCGCCGCGATGGTCGACCTGGCGCACGAGGAGGGCCTCGTGCTGATGGCGGACCACACGTTCTGCTACACCCCGGTGGTCCAGAAGATCCACGACCTGATCGCCGAGGGCGAGCTCGGCGAGGTCCTCTACGTCGACTCGGTACGAATCAACCTGGGGCTCGTCCAGCCCGACGTGGATGTCTTCTGGGACCTGGCACCCCATGACCTGTCGATCCTCGACTTCATCCTGCCGGGTGGGTTGCGACCACTCGGAGTGGCGGCCCAGGGCGCCGATCCGCTGCGGTCGGGCAGATCCTGTGTCGGCTACCTCACGCTGCCGTTGCCCGGGGGGGCCATCGCCCACGTCCACGTCAACTGGCTGAGCCCTACCAAGATCCGGCAGATGGTGGTCGGTGGCACCCGACGCACCTTGGTGTGGGATGACGTCAATCCGCAGCAGCGCCTCAGCGTCTACGACCGGGGCGTCGACCTCACCCAGCAATCGGTTGACGCGGTGGATCGCGCCGCGTCGACGGTCTCCTACCGACTCGGCGACTGCTGGGCGCCCGCCCTGCCCGAGACCGAGCCGCTCGCGGCAATGGTCGCGGAGTTCGCCGCCAGCATCCGCGAGGACCGCGCTCCTCGCACGGACGGGGCCGCCGCGCTGCGGGTCGTCTCGGTGCTCGAGGCCACCGGTCGTAGTCTCGCGGCCGACGGGGCGTTGGTCGATGCCGGCCTTGAGTCAGCCGACGCAGCCCTGTCGCGCGGGTCCCGCCTCCACGACCTGGAGCTGTCTCGATGAGCGCTCTGGCTGGTGCCCGGATTCTTGTCACGGGCGGCGCCGGCACGATCGGCTCCACCCTGGTCGACCAGGTCCTCGCGCAGGGAGCTGCTCGGGTGGTGGTGCTCGACAACCTGGTGCGGGGACGGGTGGCCAATCTCGACGATGCGCTGGCGACCGGGCGCACCGACCTGGTGACCGGGGACATCCGCGACCGTGATCTGGTCCACGACCTGACCCGTGGGTCCGATCTGGTCTTCCACCAGGCAGCGATCCGCATCACCCAATGTGCAGAGGAGCCGCGGTTGGCGCTCGAGGTGCTGGTGGACGGCACGTTCAACGTGGTCGAGGCGGCAGCCGAGCACGGAGTGGACAAGCTGGTGGCCGCCTCATCTGCCTCGGTCTACGGCCTGGCAGAGGAGTTCCCCACGGGGGAGCGTCACCACCACCACGACAACGACACGTTCTACGGCGCCGCCAAGACGTTCAACGAGGGCATGGTGCGTAGCTTCCGGGCGATGCAGGGGCTCGACTACGTACTGTTGCGCTACTTCAACGTCTACGGACCGCGGATGGATGTGCACGGCCTCTATACCGAGGTGCTGGTGCGCTGGATGGAGCGGATCGCCGATGGGTTGCCGCCGCTGATCTTCGGTGACGGCACCCAAACCATGGACTTCGTCTTCACGAGCGACATCGCCCGCGCCAACGTGCTTGCCGCGACGTCGGAGCAGTGCGAAGGCATCTACAACGTCGCCCGCGGTGAGGAGACCAGCCTGCTCGGGCTGGCGCAGATGCTGCTCCGGGTGATGGGTTCGGACCTGCCAGTCGAGCACGGTCCCGATCGGGCGGTCAACGGAGTCACGCGTCGCCTGGCCGACACCACCGCGGCTCGACGAGAGTTGGGCTTCGAGGCGGAGGTGGGGCTCGAAGAGGGCCTGCGTCAGTTGGTCGAATGGTGGGAGCCGCTGCGCGAGGAGATCGCTGCCGGTCGCCCCATGGTGGGTGCGTCATGAGCCGGATCAATGTCATGCAGCCATGGCTGGGCGAGGAGGAGGTCGTGGCGGTCGCGGCCGTTCTCCGCTCGGGCTGGGTAGCCCAGGGCCCCCAGGTTGCCGCGTTCGAGGGAGCGTTCGCTGCGGCCCAGCAGGTGCCACACGCTGTGGCGGTCAGCAGTTGTACGACGGCACTGCACCTGGCTCTCGTCGTGGCCGGACTCGGCCCCGGTGACGACGTGGTGGTGCCGTCCTTCTCCTTCATCGCCACCGCCAATGCGGTGCTGCACGCCGGAGCGCGCCCGGTCTTCGCCGACGTCGATGCAACAACCGGCAACCTGACGCCGACCTCGATCGCGGCGGCGGCCACCGAGCGGACCCGTGCGGTGATCGCCGTGGACCAAGGGGGAGTGCCGGTCGACCTACCCGCACTGCGCGAATGGTGCGATCCGCGATCGATCACGGTCATCGAGGATGCAGCCTGCGCGGCAGGCTCGACCCGAAACGGTCGCCCCGTCGGCGCGGACGCGGAGATTGCGGCGTGGTCCTTTCACCCCCGCAAGCTGTTGACGACGGGCGAGGGCGGCATGCTCACCACCAGTAGGGCCGACTGGGCAGAGCGGGCCCGACACCTGCGCGAGCATGCGATGAGCCTCTCCGCCGCCGCACGTCACTCCAGCGTGCTGTCGCCGCCGGAGGAATACCTGGAGCCGGGGTTCAACTTTCGGATGACCGATATCCAGGCCGCAATTGGACTGGTTCAGCTCGGCCGCCTGCCCGAGATGGTGGCCCGGCGCAGGCACTTGGCCGAGGGCTACGCGAAGGCCATTGTCGACCTGCCGTCGTTGCGCATGGTCGCCGACCCGGCATGGGGGACGACCAACTTCCAGTCCTGCTGGGTCGAGGTCGAGCCAGAGTTCCGCCTGGACCGCGAAGAGCTGTTGGCCCATCTGGCCGAGGCCGACGTCTCGGCCCGCAGGGGGATCATGACCTGCCAC
>JARICB010000268.1 GCA_029264225.1 Nocardioides sp.
GATGAGCCGAGTGCCTCCCACATCACCTCCGATGCCGTACGTCGCGTGGTGGCCGCGATCAGGGCCGGCGAACCGGTGTCGTCGACGTAGGCATAACCCTGCCCGGTGCCGCGTTCGCTGACGATCAACCGGAACTGCGACAGCAGCAGGTCGTGGTCACTGAGATGGGCCGCGCCTCGCGTCGCTCGGTCGATCGAGTTCAGCAGGTCGATGTCGGCGGCCGAGCCCTCGCGCACGTGCTCGACGAACGGGATGGCGTCGCGATCCACCACCCCGGTCAGGAACATCTGCGGATGCAGGCTGAAGCCGGCCAGCCGGTAGCGCCGCGCTGCGGCGGGGTCGGCGCTCGCTGCAAACATTCCGCGCAGGCAGCCTCGACCGTGGTGCAGGGACGCGGCAAGAAGCTGCACTCCGATGCCGTGGCCCTGATGGCGGGGCTCGACCGCGAACGAGGCCAGGATCCACATCAGTTCCCGTACTCGGGACAGGGCACCGCCGACCACTTCGCCGTCCACCTCGGCGACCCAGCAGCCGCCGGGGTCGGTCGACAGCGTGTGCCGGGCAATGGTCCTGACGTTGGCCTCGTAGTAGCTGGTCGCGGTGATCGCCGCCATCGCGATCAGATCAGCCTCGCGGGCGGGACGGATCAGGACGCTCAAGACACGTGGGCCCGGAAGCGCTGGAGCAGGTTGTCCCAGCGCAGGTATCTCCTGCGCACGTCCTCCGAGCCGTCGACCCACCCGGAGTGGACCAGGCGTACCAGCGTGCCGGCCGGGTCCTGGGTGAACCGCACGTTGAGCAGCGACGCCTCGACCTCACCGTGACCGAGCCAGAAGTCCTGGACGTAGTGGCCCTGCGGCTCCCAGATCCTGACTTTCCCCCACACGTAGCGCTCGTCGCCGTGCACCATCGCCACCTCGCCGTCAGGGTCGATCTCGACGCTGGTGAAGGTGGGGGGATCCGGGGTCAGCAACGGATCCCACCACTCACCCATCTGCGCGGTGAAGCCGACGAACGCCTGCATCGGACGCCCAGGCACGATGATCTCCGCGACGATCGGGTCAGTAGTCATGCTCACCATCCTGCCCGGTCGTCAAACCTCAGCCTCGAGCGCGTGCCGCGAGCGCCGCGAGTGCTGCCGGGAAGATCTCGGCGGGCGGCGTGACGAGCCCGGCACCGACCTGACCCACGCCGGCCTGCTTGCCGGCCATGCCGGTATTGATCTGGGGCAGGATGCCGGTGCGGCAGACGCGGGTGACGTCGATCCCGCTGGGCGTTCCTTGGAAGTCGAGCACCGGGACCGACCAGCGCGGGTTCTCGCCGAGGGTGATCTCGTGCATCCGTCGAGTCGTGGCAAGAGCATCGGAGACCGACCCGCCGACGAGCCGCACGATCGCGGGTGCGGTGGCCATCGCGAAGCCACCGATACCGGCCGTCTCGGTGATGGCCGAGTCGCCGATGTCGGGGTTGGCGTCCTTCGGACCATAGTCACCGAGGTAGAGACCATCGGCGACCTGGGCAGGGCCGGTGAACCACTCGTTGCCGGTTCCCGAGACCTGGATGCCGAAGTCGGTGCCGTTGCGCGCCATGGCCACGACCATCGTGGAACCCTCGATGTTGCGGGCGGCGTCGAGCGCCAACTTGCAGGCTGGCATCGCCAGGTTGAGGAAGAAGTGGTCGTTGCCACCGATGAAGCGCAGCGCGTCGGCAACGTCGCTGCTGTCGGCGCCGCTGGTGGCCATCGCCGGAGCGAGGTCACGCAGCATCATCAGCGTGCCGGCCCGATTGCGGTTGTGGGCCTCGTCGCCCATCTGGAGCATCTGGGTCAGGATGCCGGTCACGTCGACGGGCTCGGAGTTGCGGACCGCGGTCTGGAGCAGCGGCCCGAGCACGGCCGACATCCAGCGCAGTCGTTCGAGCACGTCGGGGGAGTAGGCGCCGTAGCGCAACACCTTGCCGAGTCCCTCGTTGAGCGAGCAGTAGGTCCGGTGGCCGCTGGTCTTGTCCTCGAGCACCCACATCCACATGGACGGGGTGACCACACCGGCCATGGGGCCGACGGTGTTGCGGTGGTGACACGGCTCGAGACTGACCGACGTACCCGCCTCGAAGAGGGCAACAGCCTCCTCGGGGTCCTCGACCAGGCCCTCGAGTGCAGCGCCAGCCATGAGGCCCCCGCGGAGTGGACCGGACGCGCGGGCCCATTCGATCGGCGGTCCTGCGTGCAGGAACTGGCCCGGCTCGAGGCCGAGCACCTCGGATGCGGGGGCGACGTCGACCAGGGTTGCCGAGACGCCGAGCATGGCGGCGAGCGCCTGCTCGTTGGCCGCTCGGCGACGTGGGTCGGCTGCGACGGTAGCCAGATCGGCCTCAGTGCCCTCCATCGGCGGACGCCAGTCGACGCGGGTCACCGCGACGGCCTGGTCGGCCACGGCGTCGGAGAAGAGATCGGCGCCGACGCCGACTACGTGTGAGGGAGTGGCGTTCATCGGTTGCCTCCGAGGGTGAGGGCGACTGCGCGCCGGGTGGCGGCGGCGTTGGACAGGTAGACCTCGGCGCCGGCGTCGACCAGCGTGCGCACCTGGCGATCGAGGTCCTGAGCATCGTGACCCGTGCCGACGACGGCGATCACGACCGGTTGGGTGATTCCCGCGAGCGCAGGGGCGAGCAGCGACGCGGGGTCTGCGTCGGCGCCGTGACCGAGCACGACATCGAGGAGCAGAACTCCAGTCGTCGAGTCGGCGGCTGCCCGAGCGAGGTGCTCAAGGCGCAGCGTCGGGTCGATCATCGGGTGGGCCCGGCCGGCGGTCAGCGTGTCGTCCCCGAAGTCCACCATCGTGTGGGTGTCGGCGCTCAGGTCCGCACCGAGGGCCAGGTCCTCGGAGAGCGGGATGTTGCTGTGGATCGGCCCGAGCTCGGTGCTGGCGATCAACATCGCCTCGTCGCACAGGGTGCCGCCGACGAACAGGCCGCGCAGGTGGCCGCCCGTCTAGGTGCGCGCCTGCGCCGGCTGGTGGGCCGGCCATGGTGGAACGTCCACTCCGAGCCGGCGCAGTGCCGCCTCGGCGGCGGTGGTCAGGTCTGGACGACCGCCGCCGAGGAAGGCGAGCTCAACGGGTGTGGTGAGGCCCGCGGCGTAGGTCTCCAGATCAGCGGCGACCTCAGCGGCCGGCGGCTTGGAGACGAGGACGATCAGCTCCACCGACGGGTCGTCGTCGAGCCGCCTAAGCGCAGCGCGGGTGGAGAGACCGCCGACCGCGCTGGACAGGTCGCGACCGCCGACGCCGAGCGCGTGGGTGACGCCGACGCCGGCGTGGTCGAAGAGGCACAGCAACTGCTGACTACCGGTGCCGGAGGCGGCCACGATGCCTACCGGTCCGGG
>JARICB010000291.1 GCA_029264225.1 Nocardioides sp.
CGGGCTTCCAACTGGAAGTGAACCTCTCCGGGCACTCGATCGGCCACCCGAACATCGAAGTGGCCATCGCCGATGCGCTGACTCGCCACGAGGTGGAGCCGGGGGCGCTGATCCTGGAGATGACCGAGACTGCGGCGGTGGCCGACGTCGGGCTGGCCCGTGAATTCGCCGAGCGGATGACGGCCTTGGGCTGTCGGTTCGCGCTGGACGACTTCGGTGCCGGGTTCGGCTCGTTCTACTACCTCAAGCACCTGCTGTTCGACTTCGTCAAGATCGACGGCGAGTTCATCTCCAACGTCCATCGCTCCAAGGTGGACCGCACCATCATGCGCTCCATCGTCGGCATCGCCCACGACCTGGGCAAGCGGACCGTGGCCGAGTTCGTCTCCGACGAGGAGATCCTCGAGGTGGTGCGCGCCGAGGGAGTCGACCTGGCCCAGGGTTACTGGATCGGGAAGCCGGCACCCTATGAGGAGTTCGTCCGCGACTTCGTGTCCGGCCCCTGCACATGAAGTTCCTCCAGCGCTCCGTCGGCCTACTGATCGTCGGTACGGCGATGGGGGGCGCTCTGTTGCTGTGGCTGGCGGTCGCGGCGGGCGGCCACGAGAGCGAGGAATCGGCTGACGAAGGCCTGTTGTTCGGCGCGTGGCGGATCTTCTACGACACGGCGATGCCCTCGCCGCGCGTGCTGCTGGCGGCGGTTGGACTGGCGCTGCTGTTGGCCGCCGGGGTGGCCGGCCTGGAGCGCCGGATCTCCAACCGAGCCCGGCGCAGCGATGACCCGAGTCGGATGCCGCTCGCACCCAAGCAGGTCATGGCCCAGACCCGCGGGGTCTATGCCGGCCCGGTGACGGTGACGGTGCTCATCCCGGCCCACAACGAGGAAGGCTGCATCGCGGCCACGCTGGCCTCGCTCAAAGCCCAGTCGCTGACGCCGGCCCGGATCCTGGTGGTGGCCGACAACTGCACCGACGCGACGGTGTCCTTGGCCAAGGATGCCGGCGTCGACGTCTTCGAGACGGTCGGCAACACCTTGAAGCAGGCGGGCGCGCTCAACCAGGCGATCGCCAAGGTGCTCCCGGGTCAGGGTGAGAACGACGTCGTGATGGTGATGGACGCCGACACCACCCTCGACGAGGGTTTCCTGGAGAACGCCGCCCGTCGGATGGCGAACGATCGCGCTTTGATGGCGGTAGGGGGACTCTTCTACGGCGAAGAGGGCTTCGGCCTGATCGGGCAGTTCCAGCGCAACGAATACATCCGCTACCAGCGTGATCTGCGGCGTCGGCGCGGTCGGGTCTTCGTGCTGACCGGTACCGCATCGGTGTTCCGTCCCCGTGCGCTGCGCAGCGTCGCCCACGAACGGGGCCGCTCCCTGCCGGGAGTGCCGGGCGACGTCTACGACACCATCGCGCTGACCGAGGACAACGAGCTGACGATGGCGTTGAAGTCGCTGGGCGCGCTGATGATCTCGCCCGCCGACTGCACGGTGGTGACCGAGGTGATGCCGAGGTGGGGAGCGCTGTGGTCCCAGCGACTGCGCTGGCAGCGAGGCGCGTTGGAGAACATCGCCGCCTACGGCCTTCGTCCCGCCACCATGCGCTACTGGGCCCAACAGCTCGGCATCGGATACGGCGTGATCGCCCTCGGCGCCTATGTGCTCCTGATCGTGCTGATGCTGCTCGCCACTGAAACCTGGATCTGGTTCCCGTTCTGGGTCGGCATCGGCCTGGTGTTCGTTGTGGAGCGGGTGATCGGCGTCTGGCGGGGCGGGTGGCGGGCCCGGCTGTTGGCGTTGTCGCTGTTCCCCGAACTGCTCTTCGCGGTGTTCCTCAACCTGGTCTATCTCAAGGGCGTCTGGGATATCTCGCTGGCCCGACAGGCGAACTGGACCTATGTAGTCCAGACGGAGGAAGGCACTCGGGTGGAGAGCTGATGACTCCCTGGGGAATCCTGCTGCCGGAGAGCACGCTCGGCGAAGAGTTCATTGCGGTGCTGGCGGCGTTCGTGGCGATGAACACGATCATTTACGTCACGCTGGCGATCGCCAAGATTCTGCCCAAGATCTATCTCTCCGACTGGACGCCGGGACGGCACCGCCGTTCCGAGACCCGCGGCATCCACCCGGACGACCCCACTTGAGGCTCTGGCTGAGACCGGGGTCACATGCCTTGATCGATCCAATACGTCCATGGATTCATCCGGGTTAGCGTCGCGAGCAAGTCGCCCGACAACGAGGCCGCGCGAATCGCGACAACGCAGAAGGACTACTCCACGCTCATGAGCGCCACCACTGACATTCCGGCCGCGACGACTCACCAGGGCATTCTGGCCTGGGTCAACGAAGTTGCCGCACTTACCCAGCCCGACAGCATCCACTGGTGCACCGGCTCCGACCAGGAGTGGGATGAGCTCACCGCCGTCCTCGAGGGCACCGGCACGTTCACCCGGCTCAACCCCGCCCTCAAGGTGAACTCCTTCCACGCGGCCTCCGACCCCACGGACGTGGCGCGGGTCGAGGACCGCACCTACATCTGCTCGGTCGACGAGAAGGACTGTGGGCCCACCAACAACTGGATGGATCCTGCCGAGATGAAGGACCTCATGCGCGGGCTCTACGCCGGCGCCATGAAGGGCCGCACGATGTATGTCATCCCGTTCGTGATGGGCCACCTCGA
>JARICB010000371.1 GCA_029264225.1 Nocardioides sp.
GGACGATGATCCGGTCACCATCGCGGTAGGCAGAGACGGTGCGTCGCCGACGTGGAGAGCGGCGTACCTCGACTTCGGGGGTGCTCACCCTCGACACGCTAGCGGCCCGAGGCCCAACTCAGCAGCCGCTCTCGCGGCCAGGTGTTGATGATGCGGTCGGAATCGATGCCGGCCTCCTCCGCTCGTTCGCAGCCATAGTCGAGCATGTCGAGCTGGCCGGGAGCATGCGCGTCGGAGTCGATGGAGAACAGACAACCCAGGTCGCGGGCCAGCTCGAGCAGCCGCGTAGGCGGATCCCGCCGCTCCGGACGGGAGTTGATCTCCACAGCAGTTCCTGACTCAGCACACGCCGTGAAGACGGCCCGGGCGTCGAACTGGCTCTCCTTGCGGGTGCCGCGCTGGCCCGTCACGAGCCGCCCGGTGCAGTGACCCAACACGTTGGTCAGCGGGTTGCGCACGGCGCTGACCATCCGGCGTGTCATGGCGTCCCGGTCCATGGCCAGCTTCGAGTGCACGCTGGCCACCCGGACCTCGAGCTGTCCCAACATTTCATCGGTCTGGTCGAGCGAGCCGTCGTCGAGGATGTCGACCTCAATCCCCTTCAGCAGGGTGAAGGAACCACCGAGGTGCTCGTTGATGGCATCGACCACTCCGAGTTGCCGCCTCAGGCGTTCGGCCGAGAGCCCACGAGCGATCTTCAACCGCGGCGAGTGATCGGTCAGCACCAGATATTCGTGGCCGAGCTCCATCGCGGTGATCGCCATCTCCTCGATCGGCGAGCCACCGTCGGACCAGTCGGAGTGGGAGTGGCAGTCGCCGCGCAACAGGGCGCGCAGTTCCCGCCCACCCGGGACCAGTGGGCCGGCCTGCTCGGCCTCGAGCCTGGCGAGGCGCTCGGGCAGCACTCCCCGGCAGGCGTCGGCTATGACCGCGGCCGTGCTGGGGCCGATACCGGCCAGGTCGGTCAAGGTGCCCTGCTCGGCCCGGGCGGCCACCTCATCGTCGGGCAACGGCAAGATCACCGCCGCCGCCGAGCGGAAGGCCTGGATCCGGCGGGTGTCTTCACGGGCACGCTCCAGCAGGAACGCGATCCGCCGCAGGGCTGCGACCGGCCCCGCCACGTAGTGGCTCGGATCAGACATTTCTCACCTCGATGCCGGAGCGCTTCGGACAAATCTTTTTCCACAGGAGCTAGGTGATCATTGTGGCTGGTCAGGCTCGGGTACGCCGCTCAGCACGACATTCTCCGCACAGTCTCATCCCCTCTCGACCGGCAGTTCTCCCCGAGAATCAGCCCCAATTGCACAGGTTGTCCACAGGCTTGTCCACACCCGTGGACGGACCCGCATTGACCTCGCGATCCGGCTTCTCATAGGTTGGCGCCCGATGAGGCCCTCGGCCCGTCGGGCACGACCAGCGTGGGGAAGCGCATGGTCGAACGCCAGCGGCCGGGGGCTTCTTCGCATTGGGTGACCTCAGCGGCCCTCGAAGACCGGGGTCCGCTTGTCGCGACTGGCCGCGATTCCCTCCTGAAGGTCCTCGGTGGCCAGCGTGATCGGCTGGGCCAGGGCCTCCCACTGCAGGGCGCTCTCGAAGTCGGCGTGGCCGCCGTCGGCCAGCGCGATCTTGGTCAGCCGGGTCGCGATCGGCGCGTTGGCGGCGATGCCACCAGCCACACTCAACACCTCCTCGTCGAACGATTCGGCCGCGATCACCCGCGACACCAGGCCGATCCGCAGTGCCTCGTCAGCCTCCACCACGCGACCGGTCAACAGCAGATCGCGGGCCATCGCCGGCCCGACGAGGTTGGGCAGCAGGTAGGTCCCTGCCATACCGGAGTGCATGCCGAGTTTGACGAAGGGCACCCCCAGCTTGGCGCCGGTCGCTGCGTAGCGAAGGTCGCAGGCCATGGCCAGACACAGGCCGGCTCCGATCGCGTGACCATTGACGGCCGCGATGGTGGGCACCTCCAGCTTCCGGATCGAGAGCCAGGCCCGGTAGAACGGCATCATCCGGTTGCGCAGGTAGTCGACGCTGGCTTCCGGCTCACTCGAGATCCAACTGGTGTTGCCACCCGAGCAGAAGGCCGACCCGGCGCCGGTAACGACCACGGCCCGTACCGAGGTGTCGGCGGCAAGTTCGTCAATGGCACAGACCCACGACGCGGTCATCTCATCGCTCATCGCGTTGCGCATGTAGGGGTTGTCGAGGGTCAGCACGGCGACCCCTTCAACCGGTCGTTCGAGCCTCAGGTGCGTGTAATCAGCCATGACGCTCACCTTACTGAGGCCTACCCTTGACGCTCAGAGCGTGTACTACCGGGCTCAGCAGAGGGTTGGGCGTAAACTTCGTCGCGGATCGTGGCGAGCACTCGGTCCCCGGCGGCTTCCCCACTCATCCCGTCGCGACGAGGCATCACATACTGCAAGGGAGGCCCGTCATGGCGGAGACCTGGAGCGGCGAGTTCTACTGCGTCAAGTGCAAGGAGAAGCGTGAGGCGGAGGGTGAGGTCAAGGTCAATGACAAGGGCACCCGGATGGCCAAGGCCGTCTGCCCCGTCTGCAACACCAAGCTGAACCGTATTCTCGGCAAGGCCTGAGGATCACCCACTGGTCGAACATCGGCGGCGGCCCCTCCGCGTGCCGCCGCCGCTGCTGCTAGGGCGGGGCAGCGAGACTGCCTGTGGATGACCGGATGCGGGCCCGGCGCGCCGCTGCTTGAGTGGAGCAATGGAGCCCATCGCGACGCAGATGCACGCCTCTGCGGCGTACGTCGAGCAGGTCGAGGCGATGGCCCGGTTGGCGGGTCTGCGACCGGATCCGACCGCTGGAGTAGCACTACTCGTCAGCGATCGCCTCGACCCGGCAGCCACCGACTCGTGGCTGGTCGCCTCCCTGCCGCATCTGCTCGTGAGCATCGAGGCAGCACAGATCCGGGTCGGGCCCTTCGTCAAGCCCGGCGTCACGGCCTGTCTGCGATGCCTGCTCGCCGGTTTCGAACGCGACCTCACCGAACGTGAGCCCCGGGTCGTCGACTTCGCGGACCCGGAGGCCGATCCGGCGATCCTGCTGGTCGCCCTCGGTTGGGCGGCCCGCGACCTGGCGCGGTGGCACGCCGGCAAACTGCCGATCACCTGGTCGGCCTCGATCACGCTGGACGCCGACCTGCACCCGGAGGCCCGCACCGAGTTGCGCCGGTGGCCCCGCCATCCCCACTGCGGATGCTGCTGGGGGATGGCGATCTGATGCCGGCACGACCACTATCGGTCGTGCCGGCATTCGTGCTCCTACCCGCGATCCGAGCGGGTTGGTCACCTCAGATGGCGCGTGCCACGGCAAGGCGCGCCCGTTGCGCAGCCAGTTCGGCCTTACGGCTCAGGCGACTGGCCATGACCAGGTGGCGGCCACGTCGCAACTGTTGCGCCTCTCCCAGGCGCGCGGACATCTGTGCGCGCGCCAGTTCTTCCTGCATGAGATACATATCGATCGTTCCGTTAGTGAAAAGGGTCATTGGGGTGCTGCTCCCGGGATTTCCTGCGAAGGGGTGGCGCCGGCTACGCGGCGGATTCGTTCTTACGAGGTCGACCGCGGGGGCGCTTGCGCGCAATCACGGCTCCTTGGAGGAAGAGTTCGCCGCCCCAGACCCCCCACGGCTCACGCCGTTCGAGGGCAAGATCGAGGCACAGGGTGCGCACGGGACATTCCCGGCACAGGGTCTTGGCGAACTCGACTTCGGAGGGCGATTCGGCGAACCACAACTCTGCATTGTTGGTGCGGCAGGGCAGCAGTTCGTCTTCCACCTGGGCAGCCGCGTCGTGAAGGCCGCCCATGGCGCCTGGGACGGCTTCGTCGGCTCGGTTGCGGTCGAGAACACTGATGGTCATGTGTGTCACCTCTTCTCGTTGACCTGGTCGCTGGGGCAGGTTGGTCGGGCAGTCGGTTCGGGCAAAGCAAAAGGCCGCGGATCCCGGTATGGGTTCCGCGGCCTGGAGGTGAGCCGATGTCAGTTGGTCAACTGATCGGCGGTCTCCAGGCACAAGAACCTGCGTGCGTTCCCTTGAAATCCACGCCTGCCGTGGCAGAGGTGCGGGCGCACGGGGAGGTGCGACCAACCGTCGGGAAGGCGGAACCGGCATTGGGCATAGCAATGGGCCGGGCAGAGTGCGGCGCGACGGCCGACGTGTGCCAGGTGAGCGTGGTGATCTTCTTCATGCGGTTCACCTCCTTCGGTGATCGGGCCGCGACCGGTGTGCTGGTCGAGGCGCACTGAGTACAGGTAAGAAAAGTAACCGCTGCCCCGTGTCATGGGCAAACCATTTAATGGGTAATTGTCATTTTTCTTGACCGGAGAGCACGGCAAGCACTTCGTCGCCGTATTTGGCCAGCTTCGATATGCCAACGCCGCTGATCTTGCGGAGCCCGGTCTCGTCACTGGGTCGGTGCTCGGCGATGAGTTGGAGAGTCGCGTCTGTGAAGATCACGAACGCCGGCACGCTGTCGGAGCCGGCCCGCTTCAGCCGCCACTCGCGCAGACGCTCAAAGAGTGCTTCGTCGTAGGACGCGGGACAGTCGTGACAGCGGCCGATCTTCTTCTCCGCCGGCGAACTCAGCGGCCCACCACACTCACGACAGTGCCGGGCCTTGCGGTTGCGTGAGGGCGCAGCACCCTTCGCGGCAGTGCGCTCGATTTCGGCGACGCCATCGAGGAAGCGCGAAGGCTTGCGTGAGCCCCTCCCACCCGGGTTGCGAGCGAGCGCCCACGAGATCGAGAGCGTGGATCGGGCGCGGGTCATGCCGACGTAGAGCAGCCTGCGCTCCTCCTCGACCGCGGCAGCAGTGTCGGCGTAAGTGATCGGCAGCGTGCCGTCCTGCATGCCGCACAGGAAGACGGCCTCCCACTCCAGCCCCTTGGCCGCATGCAATGTGGCCAGGGTGACGCCGTCGGCGAGTGGCGCGTGCTGCTCGGCGGCACGTCGGTCGAGGTCGTCGACGAAGCCGCCGAGGTCGGCACCGGGATGCTCCGCCACGAACTCACCGGCCTGATCGACCAACGCCTGAAGCGACTCCCACCGGTTGCGGGTCTCGCCACGTGTCGATGGCGCCTGGGCGCTCCAGCCCATTCCGGACAACGTCGCGCGCACCAGGTCGCCGACCGAGCCCTGGGCCTGACCGGATCGGGCGCTACCGCGCAGCAAGGTGACGGCCTGTCGCACCTCCGGCCGTTCGAAGAACCGGGCGGCCCCGCGGACGACGTAGGGCACGCCACGCGAGGTGAGGGCTTCCTCGAATGACTCCGACTGGGCATTGATCCGGAACAGGATCGCCATCTCGCCGGCTGGGGTGCCGCTGGCGCGTAGCGCTGCGATCCGGTCGGCGGCCGCAGCTGCCTCGGCCACCTCGTCGGGGTGGGCGCGGTAGCTCACCTCGGGGCCGGCGGGTCGCTGGGCCACCAGGTCGACGCCCCGGCTGGGGGTGCCAGCCAGCAACCGGTTGGCGGCCGTCACGATCTGCGGCGTCGAGCGGTAGTTGCGGACCAGTTCGATGGAGGCGGCCTGGGGGAACTTGCGGGTGAAGTCGCGCAGGTAGCTCGCGTTGGCACCGGCGAAGGAGTAGATCGTCTGCGCCGGGTCGCCGACCACGCAGATTTCGTCGCGACCACCCAGCCACAGGTCGAGCAACGCCGACTGGAGGGGCGAGACGTCCTGGAACTCATCGACGACCAGCCACTTGTACTGCCTGCGGATCTGCGCTGCGACGGCTTCCTCATCGGCCAGCAGACCGGCCGCGAAGAGGAGCACGTCTTCCATGTCCATGCGCATCTGGCCGCGCTTGAGCTCTTCGTAGCCTTCGTAGATGCGCGCCACCGACTCTGCATCGAGATTGGTCACCGCCCGGTCCCGCCCCGTGGCTACCTGCGCATAGTCACTCGGCGAGACGTTGCTGACCTTGGCCCATTCGACCTCACTGGCGAGGTCGCGCAGCAGCGCCTGGTCGGTCTGGATGCGCTGACGCCGAGCAGCCCCGGCGAGCAGCCCGATCTTCGAGGAAATCAGCTCGGGGAGCTCGTGGCCGTGCACGCGTGGCCAGAAGTAACGCAGCTGACGCAGTGCGGCGGAATGGAAGGTGCGTGCCTGCACCCCGCCGGCGCCGAGGGATCGCAGCCGGCCGCGCATCTCGCCTGCGGCGCGCGTGGTGAACGTGACTGCCAACACCTCGGTAGGCGCGTAGACCCCGGTAGCGACACCGTAGGCGATGCGGTGGGTGATCGCCCGCGTCTTGCCCGTTCCCGCGCCGGCCAGCACCCGCACCGGCCCTCGCAATGCCTCCGCGACCAGCCGCTGCTCCGGATCGAGAGCCGCCAACAGGTCGTCAGGGGTGGGCATTGGTGCGGAACAACTCCTCGACGCGCATGGTCATCTCGACGAACGCTCAAACCCTAGACTCCGACACGGACAACGCCGTGTTCGGCAGGGAATGGAACAAATCCACCCGTGCGGATGGTTGGGCCGATGAACACCGCATTCCTTCTGTCAGGACGGACAACGCCTCATGAGCTTCACGATGTATTCGACTCCTTGGTGTGGCTACTGCCACCGGCTCCGCAGCCAGCTCGACAGGGAGGGCATCACCTACGACGTCGTCGACATCGAGCAGCAGCCGGAGGCGGCCGCGATCGTGGAGCAGGTCAACGGTGGCAACCAGACCGTCCCCACCCTCGTCTTTGCCGATGGCTCGGCCCAGACGAACCCGTCACTGGCCCAGATCAAGGAGAAGCTCGCCGCCCTGGCGTAAGCCTCACCGCCTCACCAGCCGGCGTGCAGCGGCTCCCCCAGCCAGTCCTCCATCAGCGATGAGGAGATCGAGATCCCGGTCGGGACCTTGATGGCGTGCTCGGTCTCACCCCGCAGATCCGCGCGGCTGAACCAGCGCGCCTCGGCGATCTCGACGCCATCGACCTTGATCTCCTGGGTCTCGGCGCGGGCCGTGAAGCCGATCATCAGGCTGGCAGGCAAGGGCCACGGCTGGTTGCCGAAGTAGCTCACCTCCGCCACGCGCACTCCCGATTCCTCGAGCACCTCGCGGCGTACGGCGGCCTCGAGCGTCTCGCCCGGTTCACAGAAGCCCGCCAGCGTGGAGAACCTGCCCTCGGGCCAGCTCACCTGACGTCCGAGCAGGATGCGTTCGTCGTCGCCGCCGGGCTCACCCGTCGTGACGGCCATGATCACCGCAGGGTCGGTGCGGGGGAACTGCCGCTTCCCACAAGAGGTGCACTGCAGTTCGTGGCCCGCGTGCGTGGATTCCAGTCCGCCCCCGCAGCGGGGGCAGAAGCGGGTCGCCCAGTGCCATTCGGCCATCCCGATGGCGTGGAAGAGCAGCGGGATGTCGGCGGCCAGCGTGTCATCGCCGGCGAGCAGCCGGGGGAAGAGGTCTCGCAGCCCGATCCACTCCTCTCGCTCGCCGGGTACGTCGCCCGGTTGCGCGATCACCGCGAAGCGGGTCACATCGTCGGAGTGCCCCAGCAGTATCCGGGTGCCGGCCGGCGTCTCGCGCGGGCTGACCCAGTTCACCCGGCCATCGACCGGACGTAGCCGCGAGCCGGCCAGCACCAGTACCCGGGTCGAGTCGAGCGCCCACCGCTGCGCCAGCCACTCGTCGTCGGTGCGGTGCATGCCCTCCCGGTCGTGGGCGTACTGGGACAGGGCGACGTGGGGCAATTGACGGGGCACCGGTTCAGGCTACGACGACTATCTAGGGACCAGCCCGTAGAGCACGGACCGCACGGTCTGGCGAGCGAACTCCGGCAATCCTTCGCGGAAGGTGTCGCTGCGTCCAGCGAACGACCAGTGCATGAAGAAGGAACCGAGAAGCAACTCGGGGATAGCAGTGACCGGGGTGTCGGAGGGCAGTTCTCCGCGCTCGATCGCCCTCAGCGTGATCGCGCGGACCGCAACGACACGAGGCCCCATGACTCGCGATTGGTACACCTCGCCCAGATCCGCGTGAGCCGCACTGTCGGCAAGGATCAAGGTACCGGCCTCGGGCAGGTGCGGAGCCTGGAACCAGCGCACCCAGTCGGCGGCGTAGTGATCGAGGTCGGCCTGCAGCGTTCCCCGATTCTCAGCAATGGGGAAGTCGACGCTCTCGAAGGCCGAGACCAAGAGATCGGCGCGGTCCTTCCAGCGTCGGTAGATCGCTGGCTTGCCGACCCCGGAGGCACGCGCCACCGCGTCATAGGAGAAGCCTCGCCAGCCGGTGGAGGCGTAGACCTCCATCGCACCAGCAAGCGCGGCTGGCTCGATCCGCGGATCGCGGCGGCGCCCACTCTGGGCAGTCCCCTCGGTTGGCACTCGCGCATCCTCTCACTCGATCGCCGAATTACCCCTGAACCACTTGCTGGACCAGTTCTTCGAACCCTATTGCGTACGACAGTCGTACGTATTACCGTCCTGCCCAACAGCACTTGCTCGCGTGGCGAACGCCACACCATCCGGGCGCACCGAAACCAGAGATATCGGAGACCTCCATGACCGAAACGGTCCTCAGCGCCGACAGCACCCGTCGCGAGATGCGGCTGCCTGCCGGCGACCTGATCAGCTATCACGAGGCTGGCGACGGCTCCGAGACGCTGCTGATGCTGCACGGCTCGGGCCCCGGCGTGAGCGCCTGGTCGAACTTCGGCGCCAACCTGCCGGTCCTGTCCCGGCACTACCGCACCGTGATGCCCGACCTGCCCGGCTTCGGCGGCAGTGACACCCCGGTCCTGGACCGGGTCTACTCCGTGATCGCCGCCGAGCGACTGATCGCGTTCCTCGATGAGCTCGGCATCGACAAGGTGCACGTGCTGGGCAATTCCATGGGTGGCAGCATCGCCGCAGAGTTGGCCCACGCGTTCCCCGAGCGGGTCTCCCGCATGGTGCTGATGGGCCCCGGTGGGCTCGCCGTCAACCTTTTCGGCCCGAGCAGGAGCGAGGGCGCCCACCGGCTTTTCGAGTTCCTGGACGCTCCGAGCCGCGAGGCCATGATCGCCTGGGTCGACACGATGGTCTTCGACATGAGCAGCGTCTCCGACGAGCTGATCGACGAGCGGTTCGCCAAGGCGACCGCGCCGGGCGCCGCGGAAACCGCGAAGGCCATCTTTGCCACCTTCTACGATCCCGCCATCACGGGCGACTACGTGCCGCTGTGGAAGCGGGCCGATGAGATCCACACTCCGACCTTGATCACCTGGGGTCGCGACGACCGGATGCTCCCCTACGAGTTCGCGCACGTTGCCTTCCGACAACTGCCCGATGCCGAACTGCACGCCTTTGCGCGGTGCGGCCACTGGGCGCAGGTCGAACGCAAGGACGAGTTCGAACGGATCGCTCTCGAGTTCTTCTCACGCCCCTGAACTCGACATACGCCCCATACCGGTCTTCGCACCCCCGCGGAGACCGTCACGTCCCCACGGGGACCCACCTGCGCCACTCGGCGCAGACAACTGGAGGAATCATGAAGAGCAACCCCAAGCGTGGCGCTGCCGCGCGGTCCGGGTTGATCGTCGCAGCGAGCCTGACGCTCCTGCTGACGGCCTGCGGCAGTGGTGGCGACAATGACGCCAGCGGTAAGAAGGGCGACGAGCTCGTCGTCGGTTCGGTCTACGAGCACGACGGTTTCGACCCGCTCAACCCGCTGGCCGCCTCGGCCAACGGCGAGCGTCTGGTCCCCGTCTTCGACACCCTGCTGCGCGTCGACCCGGCCGGCGACGTGGCGCCGTTCCTGGCCGAGGCGATGGAGAGCACCGACGGCCGCACCTGGACGATGACACTGCGCAAGGACGTCACCTTCACCGACGACACTGCACTCGACGCCGAGGCCGTCATCTTCAACGTCGAGCGCCACCGTGCACCTGACAGCCCCTCGTCAAGCAAGAGTCTCCTGGACGACCTGGTCTCCATGGAGGCCACGGACGCGCAGACAGTGACGTTCGAGCTCTCGAAGGCGAACTACTCCTTCCCCTACCTCTTCACCGCCTCCGGTGCACTCGGCCTGATCGGATCGCCGAAGGCACTCGCAGCCGACGCCAAGGCCTTCAACCAGGCGCCCGTCGGCGCCGGCCCGTTCGAGGTTGTCGAGTGGATCCCCGACGACCACGTCACGATGAAGCGCAACCCCGACTACTGGGGCGACAAGCCGTCGTACGACACGCTCACCTTCAAGGTGCTGCCCGACCCGCAGGGTCGAGAGAATGCCCTGCGGACCGGTCAGATCGACCTGACCACGTCAGCGGCCAACTACGACGCCCTCGAGGCCGATGACGCGCTGACGCTGCACAGCAACGGTGTCCGCGGCGCGCTCGCGCTGCTCCCCAACGCCTCGGCGGCACCGCTGGACGACGTGCGGGTACGCCGCGCGATCCAACTGGCCTTCGACCCGGCCAACACCAAGAATGCCGTCTTCGGCGGCGCCGACCTGTGGGACGGCTCGCGTGGATGCCTGCCGTTCGCCGAGGACTCCGACCAGTGCAGCCCGAGCAAGGTCGAGACCGACCTCGACGAGGCTCGCCGTCTGGTCAAGGAATACCGGGCCGACGGCAACGCGGTCGACCTCGAGATCCTCACGAGCAGCACCACCACGTCGCTGGCCGAGTATGTCGCTCAGGCGCTGAGTGACGTCGGCCTCGAGCCCGAGATCCGCTCGGTCGGCCCGGCCGAGCACATCCCCGCCCTCTACGGCGGCGACTACGAGCTCGGTCTGTGGCAGATGGCTCCCTTCGAGTCCTTCTACCCGCTCGGCTACGCGCTCTTCAGCGGCGAGGCTCGCAACATCATCAAGCACTCCGACAAGGAATTGGATGCGGCGCTCGACGAAAGTGTCAACGCCGCCACGCTGGCGGAGCGCAACGCCGGTCTCCAGGCCGCGCAGCAGGAGATCGATGCTGAGGCACTGGTCACCTGGCTCTCGCCGGCCCCGCTCTTCGTGACGACCCGCACGGGCGTCGAGATGAGCAAGGACTACCTCGGCGGCCTGGCGTTCTACGCCACGGACGTCACCGTCACCAAGTAGCCCATTGAGGGACCGGGGAGGGGGCACAGCCTCCTCCCCGGGCCCTCGCAGCGTCGTTCCACCGTCAGGGAGTTGGGTGCATGAACCCGGTGTTGCGCAGGGCATTCCACCTGCTGATCGTTCTCGGCGTGGTGACGTTCTTCGTCTCCACCCTGTTGACCATGCTGCCGGGAGACCCTGCGCAGGTCATTGCCGGCGAGAACGCCACCCCGCAGCAGATCGCGCAGGTCCTCGCCGACCTGCTACTCGACGAGTCCCCCATGACCCGCTATGTCGATTGGCTCGGCAACGTCGCCACCGGTGACCTCGGGACGTCCTACCGCACCGGTCAGGCGGTCGGGGACGCGATCCTGCAACGGCTGCCGGTCTCCCTCCAGCTGATGTTGATGGCGCAGCTGATCGCCCTGCTGATCGCCGTCCCGGTGGCGGTGTGGTCTGCCTACCGCCCCCGCAGCGTGTGTGCTCGGATCTCCGGGCCGGGTGGCGTGCTGCTGATCTCGACCCCCGAGTTCGTCATCGGTCTGGTCCTCATCTTCGTCGGCGCCGTGACGCTCGGCTGGTTCCCTGCCACTGGGTTCGTTCCACTCAGCGAGGGCCTCAGCGCAAACCTCGCCACGATGATCCTGCCGGCCATCGCGGTGGCTGCGGAGCCCACCGGCACCTACCTGCGCCTTCTGCGCAGCGACATGGCCCGCACCCTCGACGAAGACTTCATCCTTGCCGCGAATGCGAAGGGCATGTCAACGTCCAATGTGCTCTTCCGGCACGCCCTGCGCCCCTCGTCGCTCTCCGTCGCGACCCTCGCCGGCCTCAATACTGCTCGCCTCCTGGGCACCGTCGTGGTCGTGGAGAGCCTCTTCGGCCTCCCCGGTCTGGGCCGGCTGCTCGTGGAATCCATCAATGCTTCCGACCTCATCACTGTGCAGGGAGTCGTCTGCGTGATCGCCCTGGTCTACGTCGTCGTGAACGCGCTGACCGACGTCCTCTACCCCCTGATCGACCCGCGGGTGCGCCATGCAGCGCGCTGACGGCGTCGCCCGCTGGGCGCGCAGGATCTTCCGGGTCGAGGTGCTGGCGGCAGGCTGGCTGGTCGCTCTCACCCTCGGCGCACTTTTGGTCGACGTGTTGGCGCTGCCGGACCCGCAGCAGGCCGACTATGCCGCCTACCGGGCGCTGCCCAGCGCCGCCCACTGGCTCGGCACCGACGAGTTGGGCCGCGACATCGCGTCCCGCATTCTGCACGGCGCTCGGATCTCGCTCAGCGTCAGCATCTTCGCCGTGGTGCTCGGCATGGTCATCGGGGTCTCGCTCGGGCTGGTCGCAGGCTACTTCCGTGGTCTGGTCGACACCGCGATCAGCATCGTCGCCGATGTGGTGCTCGCATTTCCGACCCTGATCCTGATCATGACGATCGTGGCCATCCGTGGCGCCTCGGTCAGCGGTCTGATCCTGGGGCTCGGCGTGGCCACCGTGCCGGCGTTCTACCGGATGGCGCGCGCCCACACCTTGACCTGGGGCGGACGAGACTTCGTCACGGCCGCTCACACCCTGGGTGCTCGCCGTGGCCGGATCCTGTTCCGCGACGTGTTGCCGATGATCCTGCCGCCGATGCTGTCCTACTGCCTGGTGATCGGTGCGGTCGTGATGATGGCCGAGGGGTCGTTGAGCTTCCTGGGCTACGGCGTCCAGCCGCCCAGCTCCAGTTGGGGATCGATGATCTCCTCTGGACGCCAGTCCCTGGAAAGCTCCCCGCACATCGTGTTGATACCCGCCCTCACCCTGATCCTGACGGTGCTCGCGTTCAACACGCTGGGCAACCGTCTCGACCGCAGCACCCACGTCGAGGTGGCCCCATGAGCACTCCCCTGGCCCTCTCGATCAGCAGCCTGAGCACCACCTTCCGCACCTCACGTGGCGACCTGACCGCCGTCGACGACGTCAGCCTCGACATCGCCAGTGGTGAGGCCGTCGGCCTCGTCGGCGAGTCGGGCTCGGGCAAGTCGGTGCTGATCCGCACCGCGATGGGCCTGGTCGGCCCGCAGACCGGGGCCCGCCGCGAGGGCCAGGCCCACCTCGCCGGCCGCGACCTGTTCGCGCTCAAACACCGCGACCTTCGGCGTCTGTGGGGCAGCGAGATCGCGATGATCCTCCAGGACCCGCTGAGCTCGCTCAACCCGGTGCGCACGATCGGCGTGCAGTTGGTGGAGACGGTGCGACGCCACCACCCCGACCTCAGCCGGGTAGCTGCCCGCGAGCGGGCCGTGCTGCTGCTCAGGGAGGTGGGCATCGCCGACCCCGAACGGCGCCTGCGTGTGCACCCGCACGAGATGTCCGGCGGCATGCGTCAGCGGGTGATGATCGCGATGGCACTGTGCGGCGATCCCGCCGTGCTGGTCGCCGACGAGCCGACGACTGCGCTCGACGTGACCGTGCAACAACAGATCCTCGAACTGCTCGACCGGGAGCGTAAGTCGCGCCAGATGGGGCTGGTGCTCGTCACCCACGACCTCTCGGTCGTGGCCGCGCGCACCGACCGGGTCGTGGTGATGTACGCAGGCCAGGTCGTGGAGAGCGCGCCGACCCGCACCCTGTTCGCGAACCCGCGGATGCCCTACACCCGGGCCCTGCTCGACGCGGTGCCGGCGATGAGCGGCCCGACCCACGTCCGGCTCCCGTCGATCCCGGGCGCCGCCGCCGACCTGGTCCGTGTCGGGCCCGGTTGCCGCTTCGCCGACCGGTGCGCGTTCACCCAGGCCCGGTGTCGCACCGAGGCGCCGACACTCGTTGCCCCGGAGCCATCCGTCCCGGACCACCTGGTCCGCTGCCACTTCCCCTTGTCGGCGTCAGCGACCCCGACGCCCGTGTCGAGCCAAGGAGCTGTCCGATGAGCACCGAACCACAGGCGCTCCTCGAGGTCCGCGACGTCGTCGTCGAGTACGGCGGCGGGCTGCGCGCCGTTGCCGGCGTGGATCTGGATCTCGCCCACGGCGAGATCGTCGGCATCGTCGGCGAATCCGGGTGTGGCAAATCGACGCTGGCGCGGTCACTGCTCCAACTGCCCAGACCCACGTCGGGCACGGTCCGCTACAACGGGACCGAACTGACGACCCTTTCCCGGGGCGATCTGCGCCGAGTCCGGACCGACCTCCAGATGGTCTTCCAGGACCCGGTCACCTCGCTGCACCCCCGGCGTACGGTGCGCGAGCTGATCGCCGAGCCGCTGGTCATCTGGCGCCGCGGCAACAAGGCAGAACGCGCACAGGTGGTCGAGGAGCGGATGCGCGAGGTCGGGCTGGACCCGGACGTGCACGGCGACCGGCTGCCCGGGGAACTCTCCGGTGGCCAGTGCCAGCGGGTCGCCATCGCTCGTGCTCTCACGGCCGGCGCCAAGGTGCTGATCTGCGACGAGCCGATCTCCTCACTCGACGTCTCGCTGCGAGCCACGGTGCTCAACCTGATCGAAGACCTGCGCACCAACCGCGGTCTCTCGGTGCTGTTCATCGCCCACGACCTCGCGGTGGTGCGCAACATCTCCGACCGGGTCCTGGTGATGTATCTGGGTCGGGTCTGCGAGAGCGGTCCGGGCGCCGAGCTCTTCGAGCGGCCGTTGCACCCCTATACGCAGGCGCTGATCGCCTCGGTCCCGGTCGCGGACCCGTCGCTGGCACCGACTGCCCCGGCACTGCTGGGCGACCCGCCCTCACCACACGACGTACCGACCGGGTGCCGCTTCCGGACCCGCTGCCCGCTCGCGCGGGACATCTGTGCCGAAGAAGAGCCGCAGCTGCGTAGTGTCGGCGGCCGGCAAGTGGCCTG
>JARICB010000394.1 GCA_029264225.1 Nocardioides sp.
CCTGGCCTGGTCCGCGGTGTTCGGCGTCCTCTTCGGAGTCCTCGCCTACGTCGTGACCCAACTCGACCGCTACCCGCTCGATGAGATCGATGACTGGGGCCGCACGGCCGAAGGGTGGGCCGACGGCTACTCGTGGCTCGTGCAGACCTTGCAGGTCATCGAGCACGGCTTCGGTACCATCGCGATGACGATCATTACCGTGATCATCGCGGCCGCACTCTGGTTCAACAAGCAGCGCCGGGCCGCCGTCTACACGGTGCTGGTCATGCTCACGACCTCGCTGCTGACCACTGCCTTCAAGCTCTGGCTGAGCCGCTCCAGGCCCGAGTGGCAGGACCCGCTCGACGTGTTGTCCTCGAAGTCGTTCCCGTCTGGCCACGCCTCCTCGATCGTCGCACTCGGTGGCGTCCTCGTGGTGCTGACCGTGATGATGCTGCGGCGACACAACCTGCGCCGGCTGGCCTACGTCGCGATCGCGGCGCTCGTGGTGGTCGTCGGCCTCGACCGGGTGCTGCTCGGGCGTCACTACCCCACCGACGTGGTGGGCGGGGCCCTGCTCGGGCTCGCGGTCGTCCTGTTCTGGCTGGCGCTCTACAACCCGCTGCCCCGCTCGCACGCCGAGAAGGTCGAGCCACTCGCTGAGGTCTACAGCTCCGAGCGCCGCCTGGCGGTGATCTTGAACCCGATCAAGGTGGAGGACGTGGGCCAGTTCCGCTCCATCGTCAACGCCATGGCGATCGAGTCCGGCTGGTCCGAACCCACCTGGCAGTACACGACGATCGAGGACCCGGGTGCCGGCATGGCCGAGCGGGCCGCCGTCATCGGCACCGACCTGGTCATGGTCTGCGGCGGGGACGGCACCGTGCGCGAGGTGTGCGCCGAGCTCGCCGGCACCGGTATCCCGGTCGGCATCATTCCCGCAGGCACCGGCAATCTGCTCGCCCGCAACCTCGACATTCCGCTCTACATCCGCTCGGCGATCGACGTCGCTCTCAACGGCCAGGACCGCGCCATCGACCTGGTCCACGTCAGTGGCGACGGGATCGACAAGACCCACTTCATGGTGATGGCGGGGATGGGCTTCGACGCCGCCCTGATGGAGGGGGTCAACGACGAGATCAAGGCCAAGGTCGGCTGGCTCGCCTACGTCATCTCCGGCCTGAAGTCGCTGATGTTTCCCGCGGGCCGTTTCGAGATCCGCATCGACGACGAGGAACCGACCCTGCACCGCGCCCGGACCGTCCTGGTCGGCAACGTGGGTTACCTCCAGGCCGGTATGCCGCTGCTGCCGGACGCCTCGATCGACGACGGACTGCTCGACGTGGTGATCCTGCACCCGCGGCGGTTCCTGTCCTGGATACCGCTCGCGCTGCGGGTGCTCGCGAAACGCGCGAAGACCGACGAAATGATCAACCGTATGACCGGCACCCGGGTCCACATCCGGGCCACGACCGACACCCCTCGTCAGCTCGACGGTGACTCGGTCGGCTCCGGTCGCGAGCTGAGCATGGAATGCATCCACGGCCGCCTGCTGGTGCGCGTCCCGCGTTGAACCTCGCGGCTCAGCTGGGGTCGAGGAAGAAGACCCGGATCTCGCGAGCAGTCTGCGCGGCGTACTTGTCGTAGTTGGGCCAGGTACGTCGCATGGTTTCCCACGCGGCAGCGCGGTCGGCGCCAGTCTGCTCCCGCGGCGTGACCTGGTGGTCGCGACCACGGAACCGCACGTGGGCTCTAGACCGCCTCAGGCGCGGGCATGCGAAATGGCTTCGTCCTCTTCCGGGGAGAGTTGCTGCTCGCTGGTCCAGGCAGTGATCGACTTCGCGTAGGTGCGAGCCTCGCTGCGTCCGTGTATCGAGGTAAGGACGACACCGTGCCCGGCGTCGTCCAGCAACGCCAGACTCCAACTGAGGTGACCGCCGACGTCACCGAACGCGTCGTAGCGCACGACCGCGAGGTGGCGAAGCGCGTCGAGGGTCTCCATCTTCAGGGCGGCAACCTCCTGACGCAGCCCGTGCACGTCCTCGGGGAGGGCATCGGCGCTCGGGCGACGTTGGTCGGTCGACGTACGACG
Organism: Nocardioides sp.; assembly: GCA_029264225.1. Taxonomy (GTDB): domain Bacteria; phylum Actinomycetota; class Actinomycetes; order Propionibacteriales; family Nocardioidaceae; genus Nocardioides. The sequence continues at coordinate 2,072 of JARICB010000394.1, forward strand.
CAGCGCGGTGAGGGACATCACGGCAGCGGCCAGGGCGATGACCAGGGCGAAACCGGCAAGGATGAGCACACGGCGAGCCTAGGCCCGACGGTGAGGCCTGCCAGTCACGGCCCGGCTTCGCGTGCGAGGATCGCGGGTGTGAATGCCCCCTCCACCCGCCGTCGGATCGCCTACCAGGGCGAGCCGGGCGCCAACTCCCACCTGATCTGCCAGCAGGCCTATCCCGACTGGGAGCCGGTGGCCTGCGCATCATTCGAGGACGCATTCGCACGTGTCGAGAACGGGGCCGCGGAGTTGGCGATGATCCCGATCGACAACTCGCTCGCCGGCCGGGTGGCCGACATCCACCATTTCCTGCCCACCAGTTCCCTCCACATCGTCGGTGAGCGCTTCCTGCGTATCCAGTTCGCTCTGATGGCGACCCCGGGCACCGGCCTCGCCGACCTGCGGACGGTGCACAGCCACGTGCATGCGCTCGGACAGTGCCGCGGCGTCATTCGCGAACTCGGCCTGACGCCGGTCGTCTCAGGTGACACCGCCGGGGCGGCCCGGGAGGTCTCGGAGGCAGGCGACTCCACCCAGGCTGCGATCGCTCCGCCGCTGGCAGCGGAGATCTACGGCCTGGAGATCCTGCGCCACGACGTCGAGGACGAGGACCACAACACCACGCGCTTCATCGTGCTCTCCCGCGACTTCGAGCAGGCCGCACCCGGCAACGGGCCAGTGATCACCACCTTCATCTTCAACGTCCGCAACCTGCCGGCCGCCCTCTACAAGGCGCTCGGGGGCTTCGCGACCAACGGCGTGAACATGACCAAACTGGAGAGCTACATGGTCGGCGGCGACTTCATCGCTACCCAGTTCCTGGCAGAGGTCGACGGACACCCCGACGACCTGGCGGTGCACAACGCGTTGGAGGAACTCGCCTTCTTCACGACCGAGGTCAAGATCGTCGGTGTCTACCCGGCCGATACGTTCCGCAACGGCTGACATGAACGCGCCCGACGACAGGACCGCCGATCTGGGGTTTGCGCGCGTCGACGTGGAGCGGGCAGCTCGCACCGGCGACCCCGAAGTGATCTTCGGTGCCGGCAAGACGCCCGAGCAGATCGCCTCGATCCTGCGCACGCTGCACGAACGTCACCCCGAACGCGCCGTCCTCGCGACCCGGCTCTCCCCCGAGGCGATGACGGCGGCCGCGGCGGTAGGTGCCGAGGTGCATCCGGTGGCCAGGGCCGCCACCCTGGGCCCCCTCCCCACCCCGCGTGGAGTGGTCGGCATCGTCTCCGCGGGCACCTCCGACGCCCCGGTCGCCGCCGAAGCAGCCCTCAGCGTTGCCGTCCACGGCGCCGCTCCGCTCGAGATTCGCGACGTGGGCGTCGCCGGCCTGCACCGGCTGCTCGCGGTCCGAGACACGCTTGATGAGGTCGACGTGCTGATCGTCGTCGCCGGCATGGAGGGCGCACTGCCCTCCGTCGTCGGTGGCCTGGTCGGCACGCCCCTCATCGCAGTCCCGACGAGCGTCGGGTACGGCGCCTCGTTCGGCGGTCTCGCGGCCCTGCTGGGGATGCTCAACTCGTGTGCGCCCGGCATCACTGTCGTCAATATCGACAACGGGTACGGCGCCGGAGTCGCCGCCGCGCGCATCTGCCGCGTCGGTCAACGCGGCGCATCGTCGCTGGCGCCTCCCCTGCCGAGTCAGCCGAGGGGAAACACCCCGTGACGATCTGGATCGATGCCTCGGCCGGTGCGAGTGGAGACATGCTGCTCGGCGCGCTGATCGGTGCCGGCGTGCCGCTGGCAGTCCTGCGCTCGAGCATCGAGGCCGTGGCTCCCGAACCCATCGAGCTGCGCCCCGAGCAGGTCCACCGCAACGGGTTCGTCGCCACCCGCTGCCACGTCGAGATCGCCGACTCGATCCACCACCGCAGCTGGCGTGACATCCGGGCCCTGCTCGAATCGGCCGACCTCGACCTCGACGTGCGCGACCTGGCGCTGCGCACCTTCGAACGGCTGGCCCTCGCCGAGGCCCGCGCCCACGGTGCCGACCCGCTCGACGTGTCGTTCCACGAGGTAGGTGCCCTGGACGCGATCGCGGACGTGGTCGGCGTCTGTGCGGGCTTCGTCTGGCTCTTGCGCAACAACGGCGCAGGGTCGCCAACGAGGCCACCGCACGTGACCGTCTCGCCGGTCGCCGTCGGTTCGGGCAGCGTGAGTGGTGCGCACGGCATCATGGCTGTCCCGCCACCGGCGGTCACCGAACTGCTCCGCGGCGTACCGTCACTGGCCGGTCCGGGAGCCCACGAGTCCTGCACCCCCACCGGTGCCGCCCTGCTCACCACCCTCGCCGACGCGTGGGGTCCACAGCCGGCCATGACACTCGACTCGGTCGGCGTCGGTGCAGGTGGTCGCGACCCTGAGACCCACGCCAACGTGCTGCGGATCTTCGTCGGCCTCGGCCCGGCGCGCGACGACCGGCCGTTGCTCATCGAATCCAACATCGACGACCTCGATCCCCGGGTCTGGCCGAGCGTGATCACCGCCCTGCTCGAGGCCGGTGCGGCCGACGCCTGGCTGACGCCGATCCTGATGAAGAAGGGTCGTCCGGCCCACACGCTCTCCGTGCTCACCGCAGCCCACCGCGCCGAGACCGTGCGGGCGGCCATCTGGCGCCAGACCTCGACCATCGGCGTGCGCGAGATCCCCCTCGACAAGCACGCGCTGGATCGCGAGATGGTGGCCGTCGAGGTCGAGGGCCAGGGCATCGACGTGAAGCTCGCCCGACACGAGGGAGAGATCGTCAACGCCCAACCCGAGTGGGACGACGTGGCGCGGGCCGCGGTCGCGCTGGGGCGCCCCGCAAACGACGTACTCGCCGAGGCCATCGCAGCCACCCGAGCCCTGCTCCGAGACACGGGCTCGAACGACTCGTCCGGGGCGCCTTACTAGGCTCGCCGGGTGGACCTCGTCGTCGTCGCCCTCACCTTCGCGGCCATCTTTGTCGTCGAACTTCCCGACAAGACGTTCATCGCGACGCTGGTGCTGTCGACGAAGTTCCGGCCGTTGTTCGTCTGGATCGGCGTCGCACTCGCCTTCCTGGTGCAGACCGCGATCGCCGTCGCACTCGGCAAGGCCGCGAGCTTCCTGCCCGACAACGTGGTGCACGTCGCCGCCGCGCTGATGTTTGCGATCGGTGCGATCGTGCTGTTGCGCGAGGCCCGCAGCGCGGACGCTGACGAGAGCGCCTCCGAGCAGGAGATCGCCGACAAGGCCGGCGACGTGCACGGTCTGCGGGTGATCGCGACCAGCTTCCTGATCCTCTTCGCTGCCGAGTGGGGCGACCTGTCGCAACTGCTCACGCTGTCCTTGGTGGCCAAGTACGACGACCCGGTCTCGGTCTTCATCGGCGCGTGGGGTGCGTTGCTGGCGGTCTCCGGGTTGGCCGTCATCGTTGGCCGGGTGCTGCTCAAGCACGTCAAGTTGTCGGTGCTGCATTACCTGGGTGCGGCCGTGTGCCTGCTCATGGCATGTTTGACCGTGTGGGAGATGACGCGCTGACCCAGACCGTCCGCGGTCGCTTCCGCGACGTCAACGGCGAGCACCCGATGAGCGAGGCCGACGACGCCTACGTCCGGGAGCACTTCACCCCCGCCACGTCGCAGCAGTTGGTCGAGATCGCCGCCGGTCGGCTGCCGCTGCCCGGCTATCTGCTCCGCGACGGCACGCCCATGGTCGCCGATGTCGCCGAATGCCTCGCGGCGGCCGGTGGCATCGACCGCCTGCGCGACTGGTTCCTGGCGTTCTGGCCGACCGAACCGGAGACCGGCGCCGAGGAGTGGGCCGCGTTCTTCTCCGGCCAGTACGTCTGTCTGCGGCGCCTCGACCCGCTGGCGATCCGCACCCGCGCGCGAATGCTCGATCAGGCGCAGGCGGCGGCGGTCGCGCTGCGCGCGGATCCGCGGGACCAGGCCGCCCAGGGATCGCTCGCGGAGGCCATCGACGGCGGGCTCGGGGTCGAGGGACTTGACCAACTGCTGCTGCCGATGACGGGCTACGACCGACTCCGGTTCGGCGGGCCGACGGTCCACGACGTGTGGCTGGTGGCGGCTCGGACCGAGTTCCACCGTCCTCAGCCGCCCCGACTCCCGATCCACACCGAGCGGCTCACCCTGCGTCGTACCCTGCCGGAGGACGCCGTCGTCAGAGCCGCAGCCATGGCCGACCCGGACTTCGTGCGCTACCTGCTCACGCCCGAACTGAACCTGGCCGAGACGTCGTTCCTGATCCACCGCCGCAGCCAGGACGAGCCCCCGGATCGCCACCGCAACCTGGAACTGGTCATGCTCCACGAGGGTGACGTGGTCGGCGACGTGGTGCTCTTCCTGCAGGGTGCGGGCCTGACGAGCGCCGAGATCGGCTGGACCATCCACCCCGCCGCGGCCGGTCGGGGGCTGGCCACCGAGGCCGCGACCGCGATGCTGACCTTGGCCTTCGAGCACTACGGCGTCCGCCGCGTGGTGGCCAACCTCGACGCCGCCAACCTCCGGTCGGCCGCGATGGCCGAGCGCCTCGGCATGCGACGAGAGACGCATCGGGTGGCCGACTTCTGGTCCAAGGGTCAGTGGACCAGCTCGTACGAGTACGCCATCCTGCGCGAGGAGTGGCTGGCCCGGCACGCCGGAGGCTGACGCTCAGCACCCGATCCGTCTAGGCTTCCCAGATGGCTCTTTCTCACGGCGCTGACAGCGAAGTCGGCACGCTCAAGACCGTTATGTTGCATCGGCCCGGCAACGAGTTGAAGCGGCTGACCCCCGCCAACAACGACCGGCTGCTCTTCGACGGGATCCCGTGGGTCGCTCGCGCCCAGGAGGAACACGACGCCTTTGCGCAGACTCTGCGTGAGCGCGGCGTCGAGGTGCTCTACCTGACCGAGCTGCTGACCGAGACCCTCGCCAGCGAGGAGGCGCGCCAGCACGCGATCAACTCGGCGCTGAGTGGGCTGCACCTCGGCGACACCCTGCGCACCTACCTGGCCGCCGCGCTCGGCGACGCGTCCCCGGAGGAGCTGACCGGGCTGCTTACCGCGGGCATCCGTAACGACGAGGTGCGCGGCGGGCACGGGTTGGTGACCAGTCTGCTCAGCCCTTACGACTTCCTGGTCGATCCGCTCCCCAACCTGCTCTTCACCCGTGATTCCAGCGTCTGGATCCGTGACCGGGTCGCCATCACCAGTCTCGCGATGCCGGCCCGCAAGCGAGAGACCCAGCTGACCGAGCTGATCTACACCGAGCACCCGCGCTTCGCAGGCCAGACCGAGACGATCCACGGCTGGCACAACGAATACGTCGAGGGCGGCGACGTGCTCCTGCTCGCCCCGGGCGTCATCGCCATCGGCGTCGGCGAGCGCACGACTCCCGCGGGAGCGGAGCGGTTGGCTCGGCAGGTCTTCCAGGCCGACCTGGCGCACACGGTGCTCGCCGTACCGGTCCTGCAGGAACGCGCCACCATGCACCTCGACACGGTGTGCACGATGGTCGACGTCGACAAGGTGGTGATGTATCCCAACATCGCCGACACCTTGCGCGCGTTTGCCGTCACAGTCTGTGAACGCGGCGACGCCGACACCGACCTGGTGCTCGACGTGGCGCCCGCCGAGCCGTTCCTGGTGGCCGCAGCGAAGGCCATGCAGATCGACACGATGCACCAGATCGACACCGGCCTCGACCCGGTCACCGCGGAGCGCGAACAGTGGGACGACGGCAACAACACCCTCGCTCTGGCCCCACGCGTCGCCGTTGCCTACGAGCGCAACGACGAGACCAACGCGCGGCTCGAGGCGGCCGGCATCGAGGTCGTGCAGATCGCTGGCTCCGAGCTCGGTTCGGGTCGGGGCGGTCCGCGTTGCATGTCGTGCCCGATCGAGCGCTCGCCGCTCGGCGCCAGCTGAGCTCTCGGGGCGTCCCGGCTCGTAGACGCGCGGACATTGCTCCCGGTGCGGCCACGCGCTGAGCGTGGCGCGCCTCCCGTCGCCGGACCAATGTCCGCGCGTCTCCGTCGCTCGCAGTCGGCACCCGGGAGGCGCGAGCCAGAAATGTAGAACGCCCGGCCGATGTCGACGGGGGATACGACAGCGGCCGGGCACCACGAAAACTACTGGTCAGTCACCTCAGTGGCAAGGGGAACACAGCAAATTTCTTGATCAGCGGATGGTGACCTGCCGGTTGGCCAGCCCCGAGCGGGCCGAGCGCTCCTCGGCGCTCAGATCGCCTCCTTGGGCCAGTGCGTCGGCGAGGTCGGCCGCGAAGCGGGCGGCGGGCTTCTCGAGCACCTCGGCTCCGGTCCCGACCGGCAGATCCCACACCGGTGCCAGCAGGCCGTGGGCGCGGAACATACCGACGAGGCGACCCTCGTCGGTCATCGCGTCCTGACCGGCGGCGTGCAGTCGGGCCAGCGCATCGAGCAGCGCGTCCTCGGGGTGAGGCATGACCCAACGCAGGTGCTCCTTGGGACCGACATTGGTCCAGTAGGCCGCCTCGACGCCGGCCAGCCGGACCGTCGGGTACGCCGCCTCGTTGGCCTGCTCCAGGGCAGCAGCCATGGACGCGTCCTGGTCTTCGATGTCGTCGATCCAGTAGCCGAAGCCGTCGTGCACGGTGATGTCGAGCGAGTCGTTGGTGATCAGATCCTGCAGGCGCGGACCTTCGCCGGGCGCCGAACTCAGATCAACGATGCCGGCGTCCTGCTGGGCGATGGCGGCTTCGAGCACCGCACCCAGGTCGCGCGCCGGGTCGCCGTACTGATGGGCGACCTGTAGTCCCAACCAGATGGCCCCGCTGTCGCGCACCATCGCGGGCGCCGCCATCGGCAGCAGCGAGTTCAGGCGCACCTCGCGGTCGGTGCCGGGAACGGTCAGCGGTGCCGTGGCTGCCGGAACCAACTCACGCAACGCGATCACGTCACACTCGTTGGCCAACCCTTCGAACGGTCGCCTCACGAACACGGGCAGGGCACCACCTGCGGCGCCGTGGCAAGCCTTGTAGCGCTTGCCGGATCCACAGGGACAAGGCTGCCGAGGACCGACCTCGCCTTCGGCGGGCGCAGTGACAGGGGCTTTGGTGCGGGACTTCTTGGCCATGCGCAGACGCTATACGCCCAGCAGCTCGAACATGTAGGCCGGCTTGTCGCTGATGACCGCGGTGACGCCGAGATCGAGGCAGAGTTCGAGGTCGGCCTGGGTATTGACCGTCCAGGCGTGGATCTCCCGGTCGGCCAGCCGCAGGTGCTTGCCGAGCCCCGGGTGGTCGCGCAGCTCAACGATGCCGGGACCGATGATCCAGTCGCGGCCGACCAGGGGGCGCAGCATCGGCCAGTGGTGCGCCTTGTCGACGAGTTGCACGACGGGCACACTCGGCGCCAGCCGCTTGACCCGCTGGAGAGCGGTATAGCTGAAGCTCATGACTCGCACCGGCGACTCGGGTCCGGTCCAGCCGAAGTCGGCCAGCAGTTCCACGACCCGGCGCTCCACCAGGCCGCCGTACCGGGTCGGATGCTTGGTCTCGACCGCCAGCTCGACCCGCCGGTCGGCGTCGGCCACCGTCTCGAACAGTTTGCGCAGCGTGAGCACCTTGGTCAGCGACGGGTCGAGGGCGGGCGCCTCGTCGTCGAGTTCGGCCCAGGGGTTCTTCCAAGAGGCGAAGTCGAGTTGGTCGAGGTCGGAAAGGTTCATCGTCGACACGGCGCCCTTGGTGGAGGCCGTACGCCGCAGGTCCCGGTCGTGTACGCACACGAGATGGCCGTCGGCGGTGAGCCGGACGTCGCACTCCAACGCCTCGGCGCCGACCTCGATCGCCCGTTGATAGGCGGCCAATGTGTGCTCGGCGGTGTCGTGGCTGGAGCCACGGTGAGCGACGACCTGCGGCCTCATGCGATGAGCCTAAGGGTCGCTGACCGGGTCCAGGCAAACCCTGACTGGCGCCACGCCCGGGATCGCTGCGCCTAGACCGAGGCGGCGCTCATCTCCCGAGTCCACGGCTGGATGAAGTCGTTGCCGGGGATGTCGTTGACGGCCATCGCCAACTGGCCTGCGAGGGCTCCGTCGAGCTGCTCGCGGACGATGTCGGCGTGACCGGCGTGCCGAGCGAACTCCTCGATGAGATGCAGGGCCAGCACCCGGAAGGTCACCGTCACCGGTTCGAACCGCCCGAACCACGGGGCGGGCGCTTCGATGGCGTCGGCACCAGGATCGCTGGTGGCGACGGCGTCGATCAGGGCGCTCGTCGCCACGTCATAGTGCTCGAGAGCTTGCACCAGCGTCTCCTCGTCGGTCAGCGCGAAGCTGCCGTAGAACAGGGCGTAGTCGGCCGCGGTCAACTCCCAGCCGCGCTCGCCCCGCGCGCACGCCTCGCGGCGCTGCCAGGTGGTCCAGCTGATGCTCAGGTGCTTGAGGATGCCGGCGATGCTGAGCTCTCCCCGGGCCGGGGTGCGGCGGGCTTCG
>JARICB010000426.1 GCA_029264225.1 Nocardioides sp.
CGTAGGCGTCGTTGACGGCACGCGAGCCCAGGTCGTCCGGGTCGGCCTCGAGCGGCTTGTTGGCGTTGAACGTCGGCCCATCGGCCAGCGCCAGCAGTTCGCCGGTGCGTCGGTCCATGACGATCGCGACCCCACTCTTGGCGCGGTACTGCTGGATCGTCTGCTTAAGCACCCGTTCGGTGAACCACTGGAGATCGAGGTCGATGGTGGTGGTCAGCGGCGCACCGTTCTTCGCCGGGACGACGGTGTTCTCGCCCAGGGGGATGCGGTTGCCTCCACCGACCTGGTAGCGGGCCTTCCCGTCGGTGCCGGCCAGCTGGGCATCGAAGGTGCGCTCCAGACCACCCAGTGCCTCATCGGTGCCCATGAAGCCGAGCACGTTGGCTGCCACGTCGTCGGCCGGGTAGTCCCGAATAGGGTCGTCGTGCAAGGAGATGCCCTGATAGCCGGCCTCCCTGAGCTCGGCCAGCAGGTCGGAGGCGCGGGTGCTCGGCACGCGTCGGGCGATGTATTCGTAGCGGCTGTCCTCGCGCAGGGCAGCCAGGGTCTTGAAGTAGTCGACGTCAAGTCGCTGCGAAAGAACAGTGGCGATGGCCGGCGCGTCGTCCCTCGTCAGTCCTGGGTCGGCTACGACCATCTTGCCGTGGATCGAGTCGGCCAGCGGCAGTCCGTTTCGGTCCAGGATGTCTCCGCGGGCAGCCGGCAGGTCCACGTTCTGCACACTCGCGGCGGCCGCCATTGCGGCGTACGAGTTGGGGTCGATGCCTTGGAGCTGGACCAGCCTGGCACCGAAGAACGAGAGCACGATGGCGATGACGACCAGGCCGAAACGCAGCCGGAACTGGGGCGCTTCGCGACGCTCGTCGTGGCTGCGGCGATTCCTGGTGGGCAACGTCATTCCGTCCTGGCTGAGCGGGCCCGGGACTTCGGCTCGGCCATCACCTTCACGATGGTGGGAGCAGGCTCGTAGATCTTCGGCTTTATCGGCGCGGGCGGCGCCAGGTTGAGCCTGTCGGTCGGCAGAGCCGGGACCTTCTCCCCCGACACCGTGCCGTCCAGGCTGAGGAAGGTCGGGGCGGCGGGCACGACCATGCCCATGTTCTGGGCCTGCATGGCGACCCGCTGCGGGTTGCGCAGATCCTCAAGTTCCATCTGAAGGGTCTGTTCGCGGGCCGCGAGGTTGGTCGCCTGCTCCTCGAGTGCGGTCGCTGCGAACGACGCCTGCTGCATCGAGGTGTTGAAGAGCAACAACCCGATCACGCCACTGATCAGGACCAGACTGACCAGGGTCACGAACGGCACCTTGGCAGCGCGGGTGCGGGTCCGCGGCACTACCGAGAGACGGGCCCGCTCGACGGCGGCGGACGCGATGCGCGGGACCCGGCTACGGATCTGGACTGCTGGACTGCTCATCGGGTTGCTCCTCGGCGGGTCCGGACTGGGGGAAGGACGGGACGGACTCGTTCGATGGCTCGCAGGCGCACCGACGCGGCGCGTGGGTTCTCTTCGATCTCCTGCTCGTCGGCGACCTCGGCTCCACGCGTCACCAGCCGCAGGAGGGGCTCGCTACCTTCGGGCAGGAAGGGCAGATCTTCGGGTACGTCGAGGCGCGAGACGGCCGTGAAGGCCCGCTTGACGAGCCGGTCCTCCAGCGAGTGGTAGGACTCCACGACCACGCGGCCACCGACCCCGATGGCCTCGATCGCGGCCGGGATGGCGCGTTCCAGGACGGCCAACTCGTCGTTGACCTCCATCCGAAGGGCCTGGAAGGTGCGCTTGGCGGGGTGTCCCCCGGTCCGACGCGCCGGCGCCGGAATCTCGGCGTACAGCAACTCGACCAAGCGAGCGCTGGTGGTGAACGGGGCATCCTCGCGCTGGCTCACGACCGCCCGCGCGATCTTGCGGGCGAACTTCTCCTCGCCGTAGTCACGCAGGACCCGGGTCAGCTCGGACACGGTGTAGGTGTTCAGCACGTCGGCTGCGGTGTCACCCGTGGTGCCGTCCATCCGCATGTCGAGGGGGGCGTCGGTGGCGTAGGCGAACCCGCGTTCGCGCACGTCGAGCTGCATGGAGGACACACCGAGGTCGAAGAGGACACCATCGACGGAGGTCAGCCCCTGGTCAGCGAGGACGTCGGCGATCTCGTCGTAGACGGCGTGCACCCCGACGAATCGCTTGCCGAACATTTCGAGCCGTTCACGAGCCAGGTCGAGCGCCGCAGTGTCGCGGTCGATGCCGATCACCCGCGCCTGTTCGCAGCGCTGAAGAACGGCCTCGGTATGACCACCGAGACCCAGGGTGCAGTCGAGAAGGACCGCATCGGGACGATCGAGCGCAGGCGCCAACAGCGCTACGACCCGATCCAGGAGCACCGGAGCGTGGCGGGGATTGCTCATCGCTGACGCCTACCGGCCTGCGTAGGTCAGCAGGACGAGGCCGGCGCTCAGTGCCACCGAGGTGCCGGCCGAGAACACCATCAGGGTCATCGCGTCCCGAGCCTGCTCGCGCACACGCGGCGGCCTGGTCGCACGGGTGTGTGCAGTGACGGCGGTACTGCTCATGGTCTCGACCCCACTGATCATTCGGCGTTCGGCTAGGTGGTGCTGGTGCTGGTGGATCCGTTTCGCCAGGTCCCTGCCCGCTCCCGTCGCTGGGAAGGTCCTCTGGTGCCGGGGAAGTTGCCCCAGATGACACGAGAGAGCGGGCGCGAGACCTGGTGCTACGGGTCTGCATCAGCTGTTCAGTTCGCGGTGCGGTCTAGATGCCCGGGAAGACCTCGTCGCTCAACTCCGAGAACTTCTGCTCCTGCTCCTGCGAGTAGGCGGTCCACGACGTCGGGTCCCAGATCTCGATGCGGTTCATCGAGCCGATGACGACGACGTCCTTGGTCAGCGAGGCGTACTCCCGCAGTGGCCCCGGGATCGAGATGCGTCCCTGCTTGTCGGGCACCTCTTGGGAGGCGGCGGCAAACAGCATGCGGACGTAGTCACGAGTGCTCTTGTCGGTCACCGGCGCCTCACGGAGCCGGTCGGTCAGTCGTGCGAATTCATCCAGCGACCAGACCGTCAAGCAGCGTTCCTGCCCTCTGGTCACTACGAGTCCCTCCGTCAACTGATCCCTGAATTTTGCGGGGAGGAAGAGCCGGCCCTTCTCGTCCAGCTTGGGCGTGTGGGTGCCGAAGAACATTCGGCACCTCCCCTGCTGTTTCGGCGAGATCGACCCTCTCCCCCACTTCGCTCCACCTTACTCCACATCCCTCCACCGTCAACCACTTACGGGTGTTTTCGAGGCTTTCTCAGCGTTTCCGGGCAAATTTCGGCGCTGCTGGCCACCACTCGCACGCCGCAGCGGCGCACTGAAGGCCCCACGAACCGGCTCGGTGGGGGAAAGTGGGGCGCCGGGTGGGGGAAGAAACGGCCAGATCTTGCCGGTGGGCAATACGGTGGATCTCACACGACCCGGGCAACGAATGACCCAGCACGGACAAGGAAAGGGCGACACATGACAACGTCGGTCTCGCACGACGCTGATCTGGACACGCTGACCAGCGCCATCGCTCGGATCCGTAGCAACATCGAGCGCGTCATCGAGGGCAAGCCCGATGTCGTCTCCTCCGCGCTGGTGGTGTTGCTGGCAGAGGGACACCTGCTGATCGAGGACGTCCCCGGTGTCGGCAAGACCCAACTGAGCAAGGCCCTCGCCCACAGCATCGACTGCACGGTGCGGCGTATTCAGTTCACCCCCGATCTGTTGCCCTCGGACGTCACCGGCGTCTCCGTCTTCAACCAGAACACCCGCGAGTTCGAGTTCCGACCCGGTGGCGTCTTCGCCAACATCGTGGTGGGCGACGAGATCAACCGGGCCTCCCCCAAGACCCAATCGGCCTTGTTGGAGTGCATGGAAGAACGACAGGTCACCGTCGACAACGCGACCTACATGCTCGAACGGCCATTCATGGTCATCGCGACCCAGAACCCGATCGAGATGGAAGGCACCTACACCCTTCCTGAGGCGCAACGTGATCGCTTCATGGCGCGAGTCTCGGTGGGCTATCCGGTCGAGGCGGCGGAGATCGCCATGCTCGATGCGCACACCACCGTCAACCCGCTCGATGACCTCGAGCCGGTGACCGATGCCGCCGAGCTCCGCAAGCTCTTCCAGATCGTCGGCCAGGTGCACGTCTCGGCGCCGGTCCAGCGATACGTCGTGGCGCTCGCCACCGCCACCCGCAAATCCGCCGAGCTCCACCTCGGCGCATCACCACGAGCCACCCTCCATCTCATGCGCGCGGCCAAGGCAATGGCTGCGATGGCGGGGCGCGACTACGTCCTGCCCGACGACATCCACACGCTGGCTCGACCCGTGCTGACCCACCGACTTCTACCCAGCGTCGAGTCGTCGATGAGCGGGCGGACGCCCGGCGCGATCCTGGCCGGCATCCTGGCCGGAGTCCCCGTTCCAGAAGGCAGCCGTGCGTGAGGCCCTCGTCGGACTGACCACCCGCGGGCGGGTCCTCCTCGCCGCGGGCATCACCACCATCGTCTGCGCGATCATCGTCGGCCAGACCCCCCTGATCCGCGTAGGCGTGTTGGTGACGGCTCTGCCCTTGCTGACTGCACTGTGGATCGCCCGGTCCCGCTATCACCTCGCCCTGACCCGCACCGTGAGCCCGCAGCTCGTCGTCGCAGGCCAGTCGGCCCAAGTGCAGCTCACCCTCGACAACGAGGCCCGCACCCCCACAGGCGTGCTCCTGCTCGAGGACCGCCTGCCCTACGCGCTCGGCACCCGACCCCGCTTCGTTCTCGAGGGCATCGGACACGGCTGGCGGCGACACGTGAGCTATTCGGTCCGCTCCGACGTCCGCGGCTGCTACGACATCGGCCCGATGTCGGTACGCGCCAGCGACCCGTTCGGTCTGATCGAGGTTGGCCGGGCCTTCCACACCACCACCTCCCTGACGGTCACGCCGCGCACCGTTCCGCTGCCGGGCATCCCCCTCGGCGGCGGCTGGACCGGCTCCGGCGACAACCGTCCGCGGGCCTTCTCGACCGGCTCTGCCGAGGACGTGACGGTGCGCGAATATCGCCGCGGCGACGACCTTCGCCGGGTGCACTGGCGCAGCTCGGCGCGGGTCGGCGAGTTGATGGTGCGCCGCGAGGAGCAGCCCTGGCAGTCGCGCGCCACGGTCTTCCTCGACAACCGGCGAGTCTCCCACCGGGGCCAGGGAGCGGCCTCATCGCTCGAGGCTGCCGTCTCCGCCGCGGCCTCCGTGGCCGTACACCTCACCCAACGTGGCTATGCGGTCCGGCTCGTCACCTCATCCGGGGAGGACCCGAGCACCGTCTGGCACGCCCGTTCTGCGAACGTCAACGCGGCGCCGCTCCTGGAGGCGCTGGCCGTCGTAGCGATGCAGAATTCGGCGGCGCTCGACACCACCTGGCTGGCCGAGCCCGGCCACGGTGGCCTGCTGGTCGCCGTGCTCGGCGCAGTCACCAGCACCGACGGACCCTTCCTGCACCGGCTCCAACATCATGCGTCCACCTCGGCGGCCATCGCGCTGGACGTCGACGAGTGGGCGCCACACCTACCGCGGTCAGGCACCGGCACGACCACCCAGGCGCTCGCCGCCACCGGTTGGCGAGCCGTCGCCCTACGACCCGGAGATCACCTCGAAGCCGTCTGGCGAGACCTGGGCCGTCTCGGCAACCGGGCAAGGGTCGAGACATGAGCCGACATCACCTCCCGGTCGGGCAGACCCTGACCTTGGCCGGTGTAGCCGCCGGTACTACCTGGGTCACCCTGCTCTCGTGGCGCAGCCTGAGTGTCAACTCCGCTGAGTTCACCACCCCGTTGTTCTTCATCGGCGCACTGATCGCGGTGATCGGCGCACTGTCCAGGTCGGTCCGGCTGCCGGCCCTCGTCATCCTGGTGGCCCAACTCGTCGTCGCGTCCATCTGCGTGCTCGGCACCGTGACCGGCTCGATGGCCCCGACACCGGCAAACTTCGCGGAGTTCACCACCGCGTTCTCGGACGGGCTCGGTTCTGCCCGGCTCTACGTCGCGCCTATTCCGGTCGGGGTGCCGTCGATCACCGCGATCCTGGTGACCTGCGGCGCCGCGACCCTGGTCGCCGTCGACCTTCTCGCCGGCACCCTGAAGCGGATCCCGCTTGCGGGGCTGGTGCTGCTCACGAGCTACAGCGTTCCGGTGGCGATCACCGGAATCGGCCTCTCCTGGTGGGAGTTCATCGTGGTGGCAGCCGGATTCCTGGGCCTGCTCTACCTCGCCCACGGGGAGCAGGTCTCGCGGTGGGGCCGAGGGATGAGCGATGAGGAGGACCCCGACCCCAGTGGTTTCGGGGTGCGGACCGGAGCGATCCGCGGCTCGGCCCTCGCGATCGGGGCGACGGCAACAACACTCGCGCTCGCGGTGCCGATCCTGATACCGACCCTCGACGTCACCCTCTTCGACGGCAGCGGACCCGGCGAGCGCAAGATCGAGGTCTCCGACCCGATGGTTGACCTGCGTCGCGATCTGACCCTGGGCAAGGACATTCCGCTTCTCTGGGTGAACACGCCCGCCGAGAAGCCCAGCTACTTCCGGCTCTCCGTGCTGACCCGATTCAATGGCGACACCTGGACCCCCGGGGATCGCGACATCCCCGAGACCCAGCAGGCCGTGGGAGACATGCCCTCGCTGCTCGGCGTCGCACTCAACGCCGAGCGAGCGGAGTCGCAGTACCACGTACGGGTCAGCAATGACTTCGACTCGACCTGGCTTCCCACCACACCGCAGGTCAGCCAGATGAACGCGCCGGGTGACTGGCGCTACGACACCTCGACGATGGACTTCATGACCCCCGAGGAGGGTGCCAGCACCGCGGGCATGACCTACTCCCTGACCGGTGTCGACCCCGACCCCGACCCCGAGGTCATGGACGACTCGGTCTCCGGCGCCTCCCTGGTGCGCTCACGCGACCTGGAGGTGCCGAGCTCCGTCTCGAGCGAGATCCGTTCCCTCGCCGCCTCCGTCACTGCTGATGCCCCGACCCGATTCCGCAAGGCCAGGGCCCTGCAGCAGTGGTTCCGCGAGGACGGCGGCTTCCGCTACAGCCTTGAGTCGGCCGATGACGCCGACCAAGGTGACTTGAACGCCTTCCTGGACCAGTCCGGGCGGGTCGGCTACTGCGAGCAGTTCGCCGCCTCGATGGCGATCATGGCGCGCGTCCTCGGCATTCCGGCGCGGGTGGCTGTGGGATTTCTCGACTCGAGGTCCGCGGGCCCCAACCAGTGGGAGTTCTCCGCCTGGGACCTCCATGCCTGGCCCGAACTCTTCTTCCCCGGCGCCGGCTGGGTCCGGTTCGAGCCGACACCCAGCGTGCGGGCTCCCCAGGCCCCGGGCTACACCAGTGCGGAGCTCACCCCCGACTCCGGGGCCACTCCCCGCCCGAGCACGAGCCGCTCCTCCGAACTGCTCCCTTCGCGTGGCGTCTCACCGTCGGCGAGCACCGCAGGCACCAGCGACGATGGCTCCACGATTCCATGGCCGGCCCTGTGGCTGGCCACTGCCGGCACGGTGCTACTGGTCGTGCTGCTCCTGCTGCCAGCCTTCGTACGCCGCCGACGACGTGAACGCCGACTGCGCGGCGACATCGAGGAGCTGTGGCTCGAACTGCGCGATCACGCCGTTGATCTGGGCCATGGCTGGCCCCACGGTCGCTCACCACACGCCAGCGGCGTCTGGCTGGGCTCTCTCCTCGGCTCGCCCACCGCGACGAACGAGCAGCCCGAGCGACCGCGCCGTGGTCGGGCCGAGAACCCGGAGGCTGGTCTGGCACTCGACCGCGTGGTCGAGCGGCTGGAACGGGCGCGCTACTCCCTCGACAATGCGTCCCTCGACGCTGCGTCACTGTCGGCCGCACATGACGTGCGGGTCGTCGAGGCCGCCCTCGACCACGGCGTCGGGCCGCGAGTGCGCCGCCGCTCGAGGTGGCTACCTCGCTCGCTGCGCCGGTCGGCGTACCCGCCTGCACAAGAAGTGGTGACCCGGACGGCCGAGGACGCCGTCCGGAACTGATAAGCCGATCAGAAGGGACCTTGTTCGCGACGTCGACGCCAGCGCTCTTCCATGCGTTCGAGGAAGGTGCCTGCGGCGCGCGGCCGACGCTGGCTGCGTCCGTGCCGGACCCGGTGCGCCCGACCACCGTCCACGACGCCGAAGCCGTCGTGCCTGGTCTCGCGCATCGGCTGGCTCATCGCAGCCGGGTGGCGCAGCGTGGTGAAACCTATGGTGGCAGCGGCCAACATGATCACGAAGCCGACGATGCCGACGACTGGCTGGGTAGCCAACACTCCGGTGGTGAGCAGTGCCATGCCGACCACGAACGCGACTGCGGCAAGCAGCGCGCGTCGACGGGCGACCCGTTGCATCGTGGTCCCACGCAGCGTGGATGCCAGTTTGGGATCTTCCTCGCTGAGAGCACGCTCCATCGCCTCCAAGAGGCGTAACTCTTCTTCCGACATCGGCACGGGTTCCTCCTCACCTGAAGCATCCGGCGTATGTGGAGCCAAGTCTAGGCACTGGTTGGGCACGGCAGGTAGCGGCTCGGCTAAATATCATTTCTTCAGGAGGAACCGAGCAGGCTGGCGGGCCCCACGGCGGCTGCACCGAAGCGTCGGGTGGCCCGATCCACGGCTCTGTCGGCCTCGGCCCAGCCGTGCTCGGGCTCACCCAGCACCAACTGTCGCTGCACGCTGGCGCGTGGCACCAGTCCCTCCACCCGGACCCCGACCAGCCGCAGGCGCGCTCGCTGCAACCCGAGGGCGTCATAGAGCTGAGTCGCCGTCCGGTAGATCTCTACGGTCACGTCGGTTGCTTCCGACAAGGTGCGGGAGCGGGTGATCGTGGTGAAGTCGGCGAACCTGATCCGGATGGTCACCGTGCGCCCGGCAACGCCGGCGGCGCGCATGCGACTCGCCACTCGGCGTGTGAGTCGGAGCAGTTCACGCACGATCACCTCCCGGTCGTCGGTGTCGCGGGTGAAGGTCTCGTCTGCACCCATCGACCGCTCCGGCTCCAGTGGGCCTGCCCGGGGAACGATTACTCGCCGATCATTACCCCAGGCCAGGTGGTGCAACTGGGTGCCGAGGTGGTGGCCGACTGCTCGTTGGAGCGTGCGTACGGGGATGTGCGCCACATCGCCGACCGTGACCAGCCCCAACCGGTGCAGCATCGTCTGGGTCTTCTCCCCCACTCCCCACAGTTCACCGACGTCGAGCGGATGCAGGAAGGCCGTCACCTGAGCAGGTGGCACCACCACGACACCGTCGGGCTTGGCGCGGCGGCTCGCCAACTTGGCCACGGACACCGATGCTGCCAACCCGACCGAACAGGTGATGCCTTGCTCGTCGTGGATCACGGCACGCAGCTGATCGGCGATGGCGGCCGGCGAACCCAGCCTGCGGGTGGAGCCGCGGACGTCGAGGAATGCCTCGTCCAGTGAGACCACCTCGACCAGCGGAGTGACCCGACGAAAGTTCTCCAGCACGGAGGCCGAGACCGACAGGTAGGTCTCGAAGTCGGGGGCGATCACCACCGCACTCGGACACAGCCGTCGAGCTCGCGTCATCGGCAGCGCCGACCGGACGCCGTACTGCCGGGCCAGATAGTTGGCCGAGAGCACCACCCCGCGGCTGCCGCCCCCGACGATGACCGGGACGTCGGCCAGGTCGGGTCGCTCCCTGGTCGCGACGGAGGCGTAGAACGCGTCCATGTCGACGTGCAGGATCGGGGCGTTCCAGGAGAGGTCGCTCATCCGGACCCTCCGGACGGTGGGTCAGCGGCTGGCGAGCACGTGCACCTGCGTTGCGAGTGGAAGGTATTCGGCTCGAGTAGCGACCGCGCGCTCGAGTGCGACCAGCGCTGCCGTGGCGCCGGGTTCGAGGTCGAGCAGCGAGCCCGGCACCAGATCGGCGAAGACCCGGATGCCCTGGATCGAAGTGAGCCCCAGACCGGCGACGGTAAGCATCGCTTCCAACTCTTCGCGAACGAACCGGTGACCACCCCGGCCTGCGGTGGGATCGTCGAGCAGGTCATGGGCTGCCTGGAAGTGCCCGGCCATCGCCCTGGCCACCACTGCGGCGTGGCGTTGGGCGACGAGCAGGCTGAGGTGTCCGCCGGGGCGCAACACCGACGCGATGGTTGCCAGCGCCGCGGCGGGATCCTCGACGACGTCGAGTACGCCGTGGCAGAGCACGAGGTCGGCCTCGTCGACCAGCCCGGCCAACTCGGTGAGATCCCCCTGCTGGGCGGTGATCCGGTCGGTGACGTCGGCATCGCGGGCCCGCCGATCCAGGGCAGCCAACGCATCAGGACTCGGGTCGATGACCTGGACCCGGTGGCCGAGCTCGGCCAGCGAGACCGCGAAGCCGCCGGTGCCGCCGCCGATGTCGACGATGCGGGCCTGCTGTGCGGGGTAGGCCCCGGGTTGATCCAGTAGGTCGCGGACTGCTGTCCACACGACACCGGTGCGGATGGACTGGCGACGCTCACTGGCAGTGGTAGGACCGGGCATACGAGCAACCCTAGTGTGGTGCGGCTGGCAATCTCGCTCATCCCGGGCTCCCGGGGCTGCGGTGCCAGAGCTTGCGGGCGACATCCACGGCGTCCTCACCGGCGGGTTTGATGTCGGCGTAAGGCGACAGCTGGAATCCACTGGAATGCACCAGCACCCGTCGCCGCTCGGGTTCGACACCCTGGGTAAAGCCCTCGGGCACCCTCGCCAGTTCGGCCCGGACGGCGGCGAGCGCCTCCTCGCGGGTGCGGGCACGCTGCCAGAGGTCGTGGAGCGCCGACAGTTCCCAAGCGCCGGTGGCCCGCAGCGACACCCCACGTCGCCCGGTGCGACGCAGCTCTCCTCGCACCACGAGCATCCAGGAGTGGAAGACGGTGGCGGCGTAGGGACCCTGCGCATCCTCGAAGAACGTGCAGTCGACCGGCCCCGTGCTGTCATCGAGGGTCAGGAAGATGACGCGTCGTCCCGACCGGATCGGTGGCGTCTGGGTCGCCACCTTGACTCCGGCCACCAACAGTTCGGACCGCCCCCGTTGCACCAACAGATCCTTGCTGCGAGTGATGCCGACCGCATCGAGGAACTCGGCATAGGGCGCGACCACGTGCTGGCTGACGTCAAGGCCGAGGATCTCCAACTCGGCACGCATCCGCTCGCCGATGGTCATCTCCGGCAACCCGGTCGCCAGCTCGCCACCCTTACCCGGTTCATCACCCAGATCCAGGGTCAGCTGCACCGAGTCGATCGGTCGCAAGGTCCGGGGGGCCTGGGCCTGGGCGGCCGCTCGGATCACCGGGTCGCTGTTGTTGCGACCGGCCGCCTGCGTCGCCCGTGTCTCGGCAGGACTGGTGCGGCCGCTCGCCAACCCGCGGCCCCGGCCCCGCGACGTACGGTCCAGGACCCGGGCATGTCGATCGAGCTCGGCGATCTGGAGCAGAAGGTCTCGGCGGGTCAGGTGGCCACGCGGTCGGATCGTCTGAGCGCCTGCACCGATGCGGTAGATCGCGTCGAACCCACCGGCCAGCACCAGCCGTTCCAGCACCGGACGCGAGACCTGGGCGCGGTGGAAGAAGTCGGAGAGCGAGACGTAGGGCGTAGTGCAGTCGTGCCCCGTGCCACCGCGCGCAGCCACGATCCGAGCCACCTCGGCGCCACTGATCCCCTTGACCTCGGCCAGCGCCAACCGGATCGCATAGCCGGGACGACCGTCGAGATCGGCCCGCTCCACGACGTAGTCACCTGCCGAGGCGTTGATGTCGAGCCCGTAGACCCCGATGCCGAACTGGCGGGCATCGTCGAGGATCAGTCGTTTGGGATACATCCCAGGGTCGTGGGTGAGCACGCCGGCCAGGAAGTGGGCCGGCCAGTGGGCCTTGAGCCAGGCCGATTGATAGGTCGGCAGGGCGAACGCCGCCGCGTGCGCCTTGCAGAAGCCGAAGGAGGCGAAGGCTTCGAGCACCTTCCAGATCCGCTCGACCAGAGGCAGGGCGTAGCCACGGCCCAACGCCCGCGGGTAGAACCACAGCCTGGTCTGGGCCATCGACTCGGTCTCGCCAAGGGCACGCCGCTTCTCGTCGGCCTCGGCATTGCTCACCCCGGCGAACAGGGCGATGATCTCGATCACCTGCTCGTGGAAGACCACCAC
>JARICB010000013.1 GCA_029264225.1 Nocardioides sp.
AGCAGGTGGAGCGGTGGGTGTGCTGCTGGGCGGAGTGGTGGGTGTGGTGGCGGGCGGCTCGCTGGGGGCAGGCTCGACCGGCGGTGCGGGGCCCCAATAGGTGAGCGTGACGGTGTCGCCCTTGGTCAACGTGCCCGAGGGGTTGAGCCCCGCCACGGCGTTCTCGGTCTCGCTGCCCGGGTTGTCGAGCGCCGACCTCTTGACCTTGAGGCCCAAATTGACCAGGTCGCTCTCGACGTCGTCGACGTCGGCGCTGATGTAGTCGCCGGCGTCGACCTCGATACCGGTCTCGGTCGGTGTCTCGCTCGGAGATTCGGAGGCAGGCGGAGGGCTCGGCGACTTCGGCGTGCGGGTCGTCCGGGTCGGCTGGTCGTCGGGCTGCTCGGTGGTGGAGGCGTCGGTGGTGGCGAGCTGCCAAATGATCAGCCCACCGACCACGAGCACGGCCAGCAGTAGTGCCCACGGCAACCAGCCGGGCTTCGAGTCCGTACGTCGTCCGGCTGGCGGCGCCGGGGCAGGAGCCGAAGCCGCTACCGGTACGGCGGCCGGGGCCGCCCGCAATACCTGGGTCGTCTCGGCAGGTGTGACGCCGGTCGGCGCAACGGCGGCGGGATCACGCAGCGCGGCAGCGAGGGCCGCCCCGTCGGGGTAGCGCTCCTGTGGTGACTTGGCCAGCGCACGGGTCACCACGGCCGCCAGCGGAGCGGGGACCGACGAGGGCAGTTCGGGAACGGGTTCGCGAAGATGGGCGAGCGCAGTGGCGACGGCGGTATCGGCCGTGAACGGGCGGTGCCCGGCCAGACACTGGAAGGCGACGACGCCGAGGCTGTAGACGTCAGAGGCAGCAGTGGCGGTGCCGCCCTCGGCCTGCTCGGGAGAGATGTAGGCCGGAGTGCCCAGCACCTGCCCGGTCTCGGTCAGCGCCATTCCCTCGGCCGCCCGGGCGATGCCGAAGTCGGTGACCTTGATCTTTCGGTCGGGGGTGACGATCAGGTTGGCGGGCTTCACGTCACGGTGCACGATCCCGGCCCGGTGGGCCGCGCCGAGCGCGTCGGCGGTCTGCGCCATCAGGTCACGAGTGACGTCGGGATCCATCGGTGCACTTGGACGCAACAGGTCCGAGAGCGGTTGACCCTCCACCAACTCCATCACCAGGTAGGGGCGCGGAGTGTGTGAGCCGTCGAGCGGCGCGGCCTCGCCGAAGTCGAAGATGCCGGCGATACCCGGATGGTGCAGCGAGGCGGCGTGGCGGGCTTCGGTCTCGAAGCGGGCCCGGAAGAGGGCGTCGTCGGCGTACTCGGCCTTGAGCAGTTTGATCGCGACCGGCCGGTTGAGCATGGTATCGAGACCCCGCCATACCTGGCCCATGCCGCCTGTGGCGATCCGGGAGGTGAGCGCGTAGCGGTGCGCGTCGTCGGCGAAGCGGTCAGGCTCGGTCAGGCTCACGGTGCGATCACCGCCTCCATGACTGCCTTGGCGATCGGTCCGCCGAGCCTGCCACCGGCAATCTCGTTGCGGTCGGTGCTGCTCGACTCGACCAGCACGGCCACGGCCACCTGCGGGTCGTCGGCGGGTGCGAAGGAGACGAACCAGGCGTAGGGCGGTCGCGAGGCGGTCGACTGCGCGGTGCCGGTCTTGCCCGCTACCCGCACGTTGGGGATGGCCGCCACGCCCGCCGTACCGGCCTCGACCGTCGAAACCATCATCTCGGTCAACTGGTCGGCGGTGCTGCTGGAGATGGCCTCGGAGTAGGTCGAGGGGGAGGTCTTGTCGAGGAGGGAGGCGTTGGGTGCGCGGACCTCATCGACGAGGTAGGGGCGCATGACCTTCCCGTCGTTGGCGATCCCGGCCACCACCATCGCCATCTGGAGGGGAGAGGCGGTGACGCTGGACTGGCCGATGCCAGACATCGCCGTCTGCGGCTCGTCCATGTCGCGCGGGTAGAGCGACTTCGCCTGCCCGGGGAGGTCTTCGAGGGCAGTGGCGTTGAAGCCGAACGCTTCGGCCTGGTCGGCCATGGCGTCGTTGCCCAACTCGTTGGCCAAGGTCAAGAAGGTGACGTTGCAGGAGACGGCGAGCGCCTGGGTCAGAGTGATCTTGGACCCGCCGCAGTTGCCGCCGTCGTGGTTGCCGACCGTGTTGGTCGACTGTGGCAGTTGGAACCGGGTGCCGCCGGGCACCATCGATTCCTTGTCGTAGTTGCCCGACTCGATGGCCGCCGCAGCCGTGACGAGCTTGAACGTCGAGCCGGGGGGCAACGTAGTGCCGATGGCCCGGTTGATCAACGGTGTGGCGGGGTCCTTCTCCAGTCGGGCCGTCTCGTCGCCGACGGCACCGAAGTCGTGTGCGGCGAGCGCGTTGGGATCGAAGGTGGGGTTGGACACCATGGCCAGCACCTTGCCGGTGTTCGGCTCGAGGGCGACCACGGCACCCTGGACGTCCTCACCGAGGGCGCGTAGCCCGTCGAAGGCGGCGGTCTGGGCCGCGGCGTTGATGCTCAGCTTGACGTTGCCGCCCTTGGCGTCGGTGTTGCTGAGCATGTCGACGAGCCGGGTCACGAAGAGTCGTGAGTCATCTCCGGACAGCACGTCGTTCTCGGAGCGCTCGATCCCCGTCTGGCTGAAGTAGGAGAAGTAGCCGGTGATCGGGGCGTACTTGAACGGCTGCGGGTAGGTGCGCTGGAACTTGTACTTGTCGTCGGAGGGAACGCTCCGCGCGACCGCCTCCTTCTCCACCACGATCGCGCCCCGCTCGCGCGAGAAGGCGGCCGTGATGACCCGCCGGTTCTGCGGATCGGAGGCAAGGTCGCCGGCACGGAAATACATCAGGTAGGTCGAGTTGATCATCAGCGCCACGAAGAGCAGTAGGCAGAACAACGAAATCGTCCGGATCGGCTTGTTCACAGCTTCACCACCTGGGTCATCTCACTGTCGAGATCGGCATCTTCAGCGCTCATCCGAGGAACCGGGCGCCGCGCATGGTCGGAGATCCGGATCAGCAGCGCGATGATCACCCAGTTGGCGACCAGCGACGAGCCGCCGTAGGAGAGGAACGGTGTGGTCAGGCCGGTCAGCGGGATCAGCCCGGTCACGCCGCCGATCACCACGAACACCTGGAGCGCGATGATGCTGCCGAGCCCCACGGCCAGCAGTTTGCCGAAGCCGTCACGGGAGATCAGCGCGATCCGCAGGGCCCGTTCGACGATCAGGCCGTAACAGAGGATGACGGCCATGACCGCGGTCAGACCGAGTTCCTCGCCGACCGAGGCAATGATGAA
This sequence comes from Nocardioides sp., assembly GCA_029264225.1. Classification (GTDB taxonomy): domain Bacteria; phylum Actinomycetota; class Actinomycetes; order Propionibacteriales; family Nocardioidaceae; genus Nocardioides. Next base: position 3,278 of record JARICB010000013.1, read on the forward strand.
GTCGGAGTTGGCGAACGGCACCCGCTCTGGCATCCCCTCACCGAAGCCGCGGCCGATCAGCCCACCCCATGCCATGCCGAACAGGCCCTCGACGAGCTGGAAGCTGCCGGGGCTCTTGTCGTAGTAGGCCATCGGGTCGAGCCAGATGTTGAAGCGGTTGACGACGTGGCCCACCCCGAGCTTGGCCCCGAAGAAATAGAGGGTCAGTGCCGCGGAGGCGAACATCGCGCCGCCGATGACCAGCCAGCCGGGGCGTTCGGTGGCGACGTAGATCATCACCAGGAAGAGCCCGAAGAACAGCAGCGAGGAGCCGAAGTCGTTCTGGGCGACGAGTACGAACAGGCTGACGAAGAACATCCCGAGGATCGGGCCCAGGTCGCGCCCGCGGGGCAGGTCGATGAACAGCACCCGGCGACCAGCCAGGGCCAGGGCGTCGCGGTGCTGGACGAGGTAGCCGGAGAAGGCCACCACCAGCAGCAGTTTGGCGACCTCCCCGGGCTGGAAGCTGAGGGGGCCTACTCGGATCCAGATCTGGGCGCCGTTGACGTCGTTGCCGATGATCGGGGCGAAGGGCAGCAGCAGCAGCAGGATCGCCAGCAGCCCGGAAGTGTAGGTGAGTCGCTGCAGGGTGCGGTGATCGCGCAGGAAGAAGATCGTCGCGATGAAGAGGGCCACGCCCAGCGTCATCCAGATCAACTGCTGGCGGGCGAAACCGCGCTCCGAGGCGGCGGCCAGGTCCAGCCGGTGGATCACGGCCAGACCGAGGCCGTTGAGTGCTGCCACGAGGGGCAGCAGCACCGGGTCGGCGTAGGGCGCCAGCAACCGCACGGAGACGTGCGCTGCGACGATCAGGGCTGCCAGCCACCCGCCGTAGCCGATCAGGTCGGCCGGGATGGTGCCCTCGACACCGAGGCCTACCGCGGCGTAGGCGCCGATCCCGACGGCGAGCGCGATCAGCAGGAGAAAGAGTTCTGCACCGCGACGCTGCCGGTGCACGAACCCCATCAGGGCACCCGACTGGCTCATCCGCTGCTACCGCCGTCGGTCTCGGCGACCGGGATCTCTTGGAGGGCCGCGTAGTTCTCCACGGTGTCGTGCGCATCGGCGAGGCTGGTCGCCTCGATTCCGCCGATCAGGGTCTCGGCGTTGATCTCGCTCAGGTTGGCGATGTCGACGTCGCTGACCTCGTATGGGTGGGAGATGTCGACGAGTGGGATCTGGGCGTTGAGGCCGCGGAAGATGGTGACCTTGTTGTTCGACACCCCGACGTAGTACTGCTGCTGGCTCCAGGACCACGCAAAGGCAAGCGCGATCCAGACCAGTCCGACGACGACGGTGGTGGCCAGCACTCGCTTGAGCCACGTATAGCGGGCCGGGGGGCGAGGTGCGTAGCGGGCGGTCTCCGGGTCGAGCGGGTCAGACCGGATCGCGCGTACGTCGCTGGGCAGCCCGGCCGACACATCTGCGGGGATCGGCTCGATCTCTCCGGTGTCACCGGCACGGTGGCCGCGGAAGCCAGGGCCGGGCTCAGCCGTGGATTTACGAGGAAGTTCGGCGGCCGACCCGACGAGCAGCGGCTCGAGCGAGGGCTCAGGCGCGCTGGGAATCAGGTCGGCAACAACGCAGGTGACGTTGTCGGTGCTGCCGGCCTCGAGGCTGGCGCGCACCAACTCGACGGCGGCATAGTCAGGGGTGCCGGTGCTCAGGATGTCTTGCAGGCGTGCGTCGTCCAGCACGCCGCAGGCGCCGTCACTGCACACGAACAGGCGATCGCCTACCTGCGCCGGGAACTCGAACAGGTCGGGCTCCTCGTGTCGGATCCCGTCGACCGCCTTGAGGATCAGGTTGCGGTGCGGGTGGGTCCGCGACTGCTCCTCGGTAATGCGGCCCTCGTCGACCAGGCTCTGGACGAAGGTGTGGTCGCGAGTGAGTTGGCGCAGCGTGCCATCACGAAGCAGGTAGGCACGGCTGTCGCCGAGGTGGCCGACGGCGACACTGGTGCCGTCGAAGAGCAGCACGGTGGCGGTAGTGCTGGTGCCGTTGAGGGCAGGATCCTCGTCGATCAGCTCCGCGATCCGGTCGTCGGCGCGGTGGATGGCGCCGGCCACCTGTCCGAGAAGGTCGTCACTGGGTCGGGCGTCAAGCTTGCGCAACGCCTGGACCGCCGTACTCGAGGCGAGATCGCCGCGGACGGCGCCGCCCACGCCGTCGCACACGGTCAGCAGCCACGGCCCGGCATACCCGGAGTCCTGGTTCTCCTTGCGGACTCGGCCGACATCGGAGATCGCGGAGTACTGGAGGAAGAGCTGCTCGGTCATCTGCCTACTTCCGCAGCTCAAGGATGGTCTTGCCGATGCGCACCTGCAAGCCGAGACCGATCGTGGTCGGCTGGGTGATGCGCACCGACCCGACGTAGGTGCCGTTGGTGGAACCGAGGTCTTCGACGAACCACTCGTCGCCGCTGGCGGCAACTCGGGCGTGCCGAGTCGAGACGTAGTCGTCGTCGAGCTTGATCGCCGCATCGCTGCCACGACCGATCAGCAAGGGGGCGTCGGCCAGCTCGGCGCGGGCGCCGGTGTTGTCACCCTCGACCACGATCAGGTGGTTCGGTGAACCACGCCTCTTGGTCGGGGGCTTCGACTTCCCCGCCTTGCTGCGAGCCGGTGCGGCGCCGCGGGCGGTTTCCGGCACTCGGGCACCGAACATGTCGGAGCGGATGACCGAGATGGCCGAGAGGACGAAGATCCACAGGATCGCCAGGTAGGCGAAGCGGACCAGGAAGAGGGTCAGTTCGGACACCGCTCAGCCCCTGTCGTTACTGATGTCGTCGGGGAAGCGCACCGTGATGGTGGTGCGCCCGATCTTGACCTCGGTGCCGTCACGGGCGACTGCTCGCTCGACCCTGGCGCCGTTGACCAGCATCCCGTTGGTCGATCCCAGGTCGAGGACCTCGACGTCGTCGCCGTTGACCACGAACTCGACGTGTTGGCGACTCACCCCCGGGTCGTTGACCCGCAGGTCGGCCTCGGTGCCACGCCCGACGACCAGACCCGGCGCGCGGAGCGGGTGGCTCACCCCGTTGACCTCGAGTGCCGCGCGGGCCGATCGGGTCCGGGTGCGCTGGTCGTTGTCGGTGACTCTGGCCTCGGCCAGGCTGCGGATCCGGAACCGGCCGGTGGTGAGGTCGTCCGCGGATTCGAAGTCCACGGTGACCGGGCCGGTGAAGACGTAGCCCTGCGAGTCGGCGTAGTCCTTGAGTTGGTCGATCAGGTCGCGACCCATCGCCTCGCCGTACCCCGTCAATCGCTCGAGGTCGACGCCGGAGAGTTCGACGTGGAACGTGTTAGGCACCAGGCGCCGGTCGCGGCTGAGGATCTGCGCATTGTTGTCGCACTCGCGCTGGAGCGCGGCCGCGATCTCGACCGGCTGTACGGCGCTACGAAATGCGCGCGCGAAGGCGCCGGAAATCATTTCTTCCAGCTTGTGCTCGAAGCGCTGCAGTTTGTTCATGTCCGGCACCTCCTCTCGATCGTGACGTCTGATTCAGCGCGGCACAGTAGCCCAGCAGGGGTCGTGGTGTCGCCGATCGTACTGTTAGGGACGTTCCGGTCCGCGCGGGCGGGCGGCGCGCCCTCGAACTCTGCGTCGCCCTGTGCAGGTGTCGGGCAGGGGCCGTGAGGTTGCCGCGCCCGTCCGATTGGGAGCGAGCGCCACCCGTGGGATAACCTTGGCCCGCTTCTCGCGCGAGTGGCGGAATTGGCAGACGCGCACGGTTCAGGTCCGTGTGTCCGAAAGGACGTGGGGGTTCAAGTCCCCCCTCGCGCACAGTGAGTGAAGGCCCCGGATCCAGTGGATCCGGGGCCTTCGTCATCTCCGGCGC
>JARICB010000038.1 GCA_029264225.1 Nocardioides sp.
CGGGCGGGCTGCTGACATCGCCGAGTCCATCGACGCGTCGGTCTGCATCTCGTGGACCGAGCGCCCGCCGCGGGGCGACTTCGGGCCGGCGGAGCGGATCGACGGCTACTGGATCCCTGCCCAGCACGTCGCCGGTTACCGCGACCGGCAGCGGCAAGCCTTCGACGCACTCGCCACCACCAACGCGGCCGTCGACCGGTGGGCGCTGGAAGACCACGATGGCTTCGTGGTCGCAGCCGCCTACCTGGGCGACGACGTGCAGACATTCCTGCTCGGCGTCGGTCAGTTGGAGATGATCGAGGCGGCCTCCGCCGACGGCACCCTGGCTGAATATGTCGCGGGTGCCTGACCCGCTTGTTGCCCGGCGAGGCTCCTCTCCCGACGCCAAGCCTCCGAACGAACCACCCGCCTGATGCGTCCCGTCGCGGCGGTTTGACGCGACTGTCGCAGCGTTCAGGACCGCACGCCCGAAGAACACGGACGCCCCTCTGCATCCGCGCTCCCGGCGGTCATCGAGGTCACCGCGAACGGGTCAGGTCAGGCGCCGCGCCCGCAGCACGACGTCGTCGACGTGGTGGGTGCTGGCCGCGCCGGGAGGTCGCGGTCGTACGTCGTGCGTCTCGACGTCCCAGGTGGCGGGGTCCGCACGCAGCGCGGCGGCGATCTCCTCGACACCGACGAACGACAGTGGGTCGAACATCCGGGTCTGGGTCGCTACGTCCAGGGGCTCGCCCAACGGGGTCAGGTCGTGGTGGACCACCAGGAGGGTGCCGCCGGGGGCGACGGCATCGAGCAGGTTGCGCAGGCCGCGTTGCTCGGGGGTTCGCTTGAAGGAGCCGTATTGCAGGGAGACGAGGTCGAAGCGGTCGACGCCGAAGGGGGCGAGGTCGTTGGCGTCGCTGTGCACGAGTTTCACCACGACCCCGCGCTTCTCGGCCTCGGCGCGGACCCGCTCCAGCGCCCGGCCCGAGATGTCGGTGGCGCTGACCTGCCACCCCTGCTCAGCCAGCCACAGCGCGTCAGCGCCCTCGCCGGCTCCGACGTCGAGCGCTCGGGTGGGGGTCAGCCCGACTACTTCCTGGGCCAGGGTGCCGTTGGGGTTGCCGCTCCAGGCCTGCTCGGGTCCGCTGTAGCGGTGGTCCCAGTCGGTCTCTTCGCCGGAGGGTCGAGCAGCGGCGCGCTGGTCGTCGTTGGCGAGATCGAAGGCGATCATGGCGCCGACCTGGCTGCCGTGGGCGGCGGCGGGCAGAACTTGCAGGCTCGGGTCGGTGACGTTGCCAGCGGCGTAGATCCCGGGCACCGCGGTCTCTCCTCTGGCGTCGACTTCGAGCACGTCGCCGGCGCCGGTGGGGTGCTCGGTGGTGGTGAGTCCGACCCCGGCCAGGACGCCGGCACGGGCGTGGAACCGCGCGCCGATCACGACAGCGTCGGCCTCGATGGTGCGGCCCCCGACGAGCTCGACGCCGGAGACCCTGCCGTCCGGCCCGGCGACGACACGACTGACCTCGCTGCGCTCGATGCTCACCCCGGATGCGGCCACCGTGGCGAGGGCGGTCTCGTCGAGGCCGGAGGGGTCGTGGAGCACGACGGTCAGTCGGTCGCTCAGGTGCCGGAACACGGGGGTTGGGTGGAGACCGAGGGGGTGCGTGATGATCTGCACGAGGCGGCGGTCGCGCACCTCGAACCCGTGGCAGAACGGGCAGTGGACCACTCCGTGACCCCACTGCTCGGCGAGGCCATCGATGGCGGGCAGTTCGTCGACCAGCCCGGTCGCGGTGAGGACGCGTCGGGCCACCAGCGTGTGCCCGCCGGTGAGATGGAGCAAGAACCGGCCGTCGTCGCGGCGGCTGACCTCCAGCACGCGGCCGGTGAGCACTTCGCCGCCGTACGAGCGCACCTCCTCGCGAGCCAGGCTCACCAGGTGGCTCGGGGCGACGCCGTCGTGCCCGAGGTAGCCGTGCATGTGCGCGGCCGGGGCGTTGCGCGGGGTTTCGTCGTCGACCACGATCACGCTGCGGCGCTGGCGAGCCAGCTGAAGCGCGGCAGCGAGGCCGGCTGCCGAGCCCCCGATCACGGCGACGTCGCAGTGACGCTCCATGGTGCGGTGTGGTGCAGGGTCGTCGGACTGCTCATGGGTGTGCTGGTGGCTGTGCTCGCCGCTGATGTCGGTCATGGCATCCACGCTACGTCGCGCTGCGATCGCAGCAAATGGCTTTGCAGGAACAGCAAAGCCTGGCACTATGGGTGCCATGCAGACGACCGCCGATGTCGAGGCTCTCGCCCGAGCCCGACTGCGCAGCCTGCGCACCACCCTCGGATACTCCCTCGGCGAGCTCGCCGAGCGCACGCACCTGAGCGCGTCCACCATCAGCCGGGTCGAGACGGGCAAGCGCACCCTGAGCGTCGACGTGCTCGTGCCGCTGGCCAACGCCCTACAAGTAAGTCTCGACATGCTGTTCGAGGTGCCGACGGATGACGACGTCGTCATCCGTCCGGTAGCGCACAGCGACGGTGCGCTGACGACATGGCCGCTGAGCCGTCCCGATGGCCGCACGGTCGCGATGAAGATGCGCCTTGAGCCGAGCAGTCCCGACGACCCGCCGCCGAGCCAACGTGTGCACCCGGGCCACGACTGGTTCCTCGTGCTCGAGGGCCGCGTCCAACTGTGGTTGGGCGAGCGGCAGATCGACGTCGAAGCAGGGGAGGCGGCCGAGTTCGCGACGATGATCCCCCACTCGATGACAGCCCTGGACGGCCCGGCTGAGCTGCTCATGGTGTTCGACCGCGACGGACAGCGCGCCCACGTGCACCAATGAACACGCGCGGGACCGGCAGGCTTCAAAGCTCGCCATCTGCGCTGACCCATAGGCGGTGGAATGGGTCAGTTCAGGCTGACACCTGATCGTGCAGCAGGCCCACGGCCACTGTGGTGTTCTCCGATCAGTTCCCGCTGAGGGTTCGGTCTTGAGCCAGGTCAGCGAGGAAGAACGTATGGGCGCCATGGCACTCGCGTGCGAAGAACCTGTGTTGCAGATGGCAGCTGCGAGCAGCGCGTGATCGGCCTGCTTCCTTACTCGGCCGATACGGTCGTTCTACTCGAACTGAGGGCGGCCAGGGCTGTGGTTACCGGGACTGCGGCGATCAGACCCAGGGTCGCGACGGCACTGCGCACGATCTCTTGGGCGATGATCTGGTCAGTCACGACTCCGCCGAAGGAGCCGTTGTTGGCCACGATGAGGATGAGCAGCGGCAGCGACGAGCCGGCGTACGCAAGGATGATCGTGTTGATCACTGAGGCGATGTGTGAGCGCCCGACACGGCTAGCAGCCCCATAGAGCTGCCTGAAGCCGTACGTCGGGTTGGCGCGCGCGAGCTCGGAGACCGTGACGGACTGGGTGACCGTCACGTCGTCGAGCACACCGAGCGAACCGATGACGATTCCAGCGAGCAGGAGCCCCTGCATGTTGACACCGTGTGTGAGGCCGAGAGAGGTGGAGAGGTCATCAGTAAAGCCGGTGAGGTGCAATGCGGAAACTGCGACAGCGGACAGCAGACCGGTCAGCGAGAGACTGACTAGTGTGCCCAGCACGGCCACGGTCGTGGCCAAGCCAAAGCCGTGGGTCAGATACAGAACAGTCAGCATGATGGCCGAGGACGCGACGATCGCAACGAGAAGTGGCGGTTCGCCGGCCAAGATTGCGGGCACCACGAAATACACCAACACCCCGAACGTCACTGCCAGTCCAGCGAGGGCGGCCAGGCCTCGCCACCGCCCGAAGGCGATGACGGACAGGACAAATGCAGCCGCGAGCAACCACAGTTCGCTACTGCGCTGGTGGTCGATGACCGCGTAGGCCTTGCCGTCGGGATTGGCCGTCTGAATCAGCACCACGTGATCGCCCTCAGCGATCTCCGGCGCACCTGGCCCGTTGGGTAGCGGCACCTCGATGTCCTGACCTTGTTCAGCGCCGTCGGTGACCCGCACCACTGCGGTACCGCACCCGTTGACCTCGTCAGGGAGCTCCTCGGGACATTCGGTGCGGTCGACGGAAATCACGTCACTGCTGATCTGCGCCGCACCCGCATGGTCCGTGACGGTGTCGTCGCTGTGGGGCCACAGCCACACCATCGCTGCGAATGTGACCAACGCGATCGGTGCAATCACCGCTATTGCGATGCGTCGCATCTGCCGGGTCTCCGGCGCTGCGCGCCGCGCGTGATGTGCGCCCATATGCAGCGATTCCTCACTCACCAAAGTCGGGCACCTCGACGCTCCGTCTTGGCATCGAACGCTGAGCGGCAATGTTATCCGCCGATGCGACGCACCAACGCCCGGGCAACAGCGGCTCAGACATCGCCGACCACGCCGGCTCCGCCCCGCGACCGGAATCCCCTTTTGGGCTCGTACTGAAACAGGACCTCGTCGACGTCGAAGACCTCAAGCTCGCCATTACGGAATCGGTCGGTTGCTCCAACTACGTGCGCGAGAAGTTCGGCGAGTTTCGCTTCGTGGTAGGCCGCTACCGCTTCACGTGCCTGCCGACGATCTGATTTCTGAGATACGAATTGAGGCTAGTGCGAATCGCCGAACGAGAGAATGCGTGCACTGATCGCGGTATGAGCGGTCGTTTCGTCGGAGTGGCTCTACGGTGGGCCGATGAGCGTCGACATTCCCATGGATCTCTTCGAGCCCGAGCCCAACTCTTACGAACCAGCTCGGAGTACTTCGTGGTCACTACACGCGAGGTGGAGGCGGCAGTTCGTGCATTGGAACGAGCAGGTGAGCGAATGCTGTGCACGGACGCGGCAGGCGTGGAGCACGCCGACTACGAGGCTGCTAACGCCGGGGGCGAGCATCCGCCGCCCAGTTACGTGGCTGATCCTGAGGTGACCGATGCCGGGATACTCGGCTATGTCGATTGCTCCGGCGACATCTTCCCGGAGCAAGCCGCCACGTTTCGGATGATCATCCGAGAAGAGCTTGAGGTTGCCGGAGGGAATGCAACTGTCCGTAGCCGCTAGGGCGCCGCTGCTGCCGCATGCTCCAGAGCATCGGCCGCTCCTCGGCAGGCGGGCGTGTCCGACAAGCGGTGGTCTGGGGGCACGTCCGAGCGCGTGACGGTCAGCGAGGTTCGCTGGTTTGCACTTCGTCGACCGGGGGCCTGGTGCGTCTAGGCGCCCCGCGTGCACACCAGTCAATCGGCGGTCCTTGCTCCAACTGGCTAGCGGTGACCTCAACGTCGCCGATGTTGCAGAACTTCCAGAGCTCCTTCGCAGCACGCCAGTATCGAAATAGCACCTCGTCGACGTGGAACGCGTCCAGTTCACCGCCGCGGAAGCGGTCAATC
>JARICB010000064.1 GCA_029264225.1 Nocardioides sp.
CGGCCGGCACGAAGAAGCCGCGAGATGTACGCCGCCAACGAGGACCGCGAGCCTGCCCCGGCGTGGGTCCCCTCTCCCCCGTCGCGTCGACGGCGACCGGCAGCACGAGCCTCCCCGGGTAGGGAGCCTTCGGGTCCCAGCGGTGTGCCATGGCCCGATCGTGCCCCGGCAGACTCGATGCCGCGACCGGTCATCCACAGGGTGTTCAGCCAGCCACCTTCAGGCGAGCTCGACCGTGGTGACCACTGCCGTGACGCATGGTCGGCGCGGCACCGAGGAGAACCCGAAGCGGCACGGTGGGTCGACGGGCGCCAGCTCACCCAGGTCGACGTCGCGCCAGGTGCCACTCAGCGCCGTGACGGCGTGCACCGACGTAGCGCCGTACCACTCCCGTCTGCCCTGACCGGCCGTTCCACGTGTCCGGACACCACGCATGACCACACGCGCGATGGGGTCGATAGCGGCGCACCACGCCGGGCTGGTGGCCAGGGCGGGCGGGACGACGCGGAGCAGATGTCCCAGCGCTGTACGCCGCCCGACGCTCAGCTTCAGATCCAGCGAGGGTGTGACCACGCGCCACGGTTCCTGGCCATCGACCCGCACGGGCTCGACCACGATCTCGTCGAAGGAGTAGGTGGCCGCCACGAAGTCGCGCACCCGCTCGTCGGGTGCCAGCAGCACCCGGTGCCCGTCCGCGTCCTCGATCATCACGTCGGCGAACGGACCCCAGGGCGAGGCGTCCCAGCGTCCGACGACGATCCGGATGCCGCTGCTCGAGCCGGCACCGGCGATCCGGCCGGTGAAGCGGTCACGTCGCATGGCGCCATCCTGCCCGTTGGGGGTGCGGGGAGGCACACTGACTTCATGCTCCTCGCCGAAATCGTCTCCACCTCCCGAGTGGTGGCTGCCACGCGCTCGCGCAAGGCGAAGGTGACGGCCCTGGCCGCGGCCTTGGAGCAGGCCGGAGCCGAGGAGGTCGAGACAGCGGTGGCCTACCTCGCTGGCACCCTCCGTCAACGTCGCACCGGGCTCGGCTGGCGGGGTCTCGTCGATCTCCCTGCCCCGGCACACGAATCAACGCTCACCGTCAGCGAGGTGCACGGGGCCTTCGAGACGATCAGTGCCATCAGTGGTGCCGGGTCCCAGGCCAGCCGTAAGGCGGCGGTGATCGACCTGTTCGGGCGGGCCAGCGCCGACGAGCAGGCCTGGCTGCGGACCCTGGTCACCGGTGAGGTCCGTCAAGGTGCCCTCGACGCGGTGGTGCAGGAGGCGGTCGCCGTCGTGGTCGGGGTGCCGGTGGCTTCGGTCCGGCGCGGCGCCATGCTCTCCGGCTCCACGCTCACTGCCAGCCTCGCCGCCTTCGAAGGCGGCGAGGCGGCCCTGGCCGCGCTGAGGCTCGAGGTCGGCCGCCCGGTGTTGCCCATGCTGGCCTCCAGCGCACCTGACGTAACGGCGGCGATGACCAAAGCCGTCACGGTGGGGCCGGTCGCCATCGACGCCAAGCTCGACGGCATTCGGATCCAGGCGCACCGCCGCGGCGACGAGGTGTTGCTCGTGACCCGCAGCCTCGACGACATCACGAGCCGCCTGCCAGAGGTGGTCGAGGTGGTCCGTGCGCTCCCGGGGGGTGACCTGGTGCTCGACGGGGAGGCGCTGCTGATCGGACCCGAGGGCCGCCCACGCCCGTTCCAGGAGACGTCTTCGCGCACGGCCCGGTCGAGCGGCGAAGCCGTGCTGCCCTATTTCTTCGATCTGCTCCACCTCGACGGCAACGACCTGCTCGATGCGCCCGCCCACGAGCGCCTGGCCGCCCTCGATACGCTCGTCCCGGAGCAGCATCGGGTGGCCCGCCTGGTGACCGACGACCCCGATATGGCCTCCGGCTTCGTCGAGGCCACCCTCGCGAACGGCCACGAAGGGGTGATCGTCAAGGACCCCGAGGCTCGCTATGACGCCGGTCGCCGCGGGTCGGCCTGGGTCAAGGTCAAGCCGGTTCACACCCTCGATCTGGTCGTGCTCGCGGTCGAGTGGGGCAGCGGGCGGCGCCAGGGGTTGCTCTCCAACATCCATCTGGGCGCCCTTGACCCCGCTACCGATGGCTTCACGATGCTCGGAAAGACTTTCAAGGGAATGACCGACGAGATGCTCACCTGGCAGACCGAGCGGTTCCTCAGCCTGCAGACCCACCGGGAGGGCCATGTCGTGCACGTGCGGCCCGAGCAGGTGGTGGAGATCGCCATCGATGGGGTCCAGCGCTCGACGCGATATCCGGGCGGGGTGGCGCTGAGATTCGCCCGAGTGATCAGATATCGCGACGACAAACGGCCCGAGGACGTCGATACCCTCGACGCCGTACGAGCGTTGCTCTGATCCTCAGCAACCCCTCCCCCTGCGCGTCCCTCCCCCTCCGTCTTCCCTCCCCCTCCGCGCTACCGAACAGTCGCGTCGTAAATTGCCCCGTCAACGACCCGACTGTTCGGTAACCACTGGTCGGTAGCTTCGCGGCCCCCAGATGTGCCCGTCCGTACACTTGCGACCATGATCAGTTCGACTGCCGATGGGAGTCCCCGCACCGACGGTCGTCGTTCGGCAGCGGCCGTACGGCGGCGCCAGCGGGAGATGGAGATCCTCGCGGCCACCCGCGGTCTCTTCGACGAACGTGGCGTCCGTGATGCCCAGATCGAGGACATCGCCCAGGCCGTCGGCATCAACAGGGCGATCGTCTACCGCCACTTCACCGGCAAGGAGGAGCTCTTCGCCCTTACCGTCGTCGGCTATCTCGACGAGGTGCGCGAAGCCCTCATCGCCGCCGCGCAGACCTCCCCCGATCCCGAAGAACGACTGAAGGCCACGGTCACCGCCTTCGTCGACTACGGCCTGGCCTACCCCGCCTTCGTGGACTGCGCCCAGACCCTGATGCGACGCACTGGCCCCGAACTGCTCGATGAGATCAGCGAGAGCGCCCTGTTCCGCTTGGGTCGCGCCATCTCAGGGTGCCTCTCAGTGCTTTCCGGCGTCTTCGACGAGGGCGTCACGAGCGGCGACTTCGCCGTCTCCGACTCCAATCTGCTCGCCAACCAGTTCTACGCCAGCGCGCTCGGCAGTCTGGCGCTGGCCCGGGTCGGGATCCTGGTCGGCGAGTCGGCGCCGGGCATCCCTTCGGTGGGCACCGTGACTCCCGAACAGGTGCGCGACTTCCTGGTCACCACTGCGGTCGCCATCGCCGTCCGCGGCAACTGAAGAACCGTCCTCACTGCTTCACAGGGCCAGGTCGTCCAGCGCGCTCATGACCGACCCGTGGTAGGTCGGGAACGCAAAGTGCATCCGCCGCACCGTGGCCGGCGGCACCTCTGCGTGGATCGCCAGACCCAACAGCGCGATCAGGTCACCACCGGTGGGTCCGACAGCGCTCGCCCCGACCAGCAGCCCCGTGCCCGCGTCGGCCACCAGCTTGATGTGCCCCTCATTGCCCACCCCATCGAGCCAGCCACGCGCCGATCCGGAAATGTCGACGAAGCCGGTGCGTACGTCGAGTCCCTGCTCCCGCGCCTGCGCCTGCGTGAGTCCGACCGAGCCGATCTCGGGGTCGGTAAAGGTCACCCGACTCACCGCCCGATAGTCGGCCAACGGCCCGTCCTCACCAAGAATGTCGCCCCTGGCGACCTCGGCCTGATAGCTGGAGACGTGGGTGAACCGACCGTGGCCGGTGATGTCGCCGATCGCCCACAACTTCTCGCCGGCACGCATGCGCTCGTCGGTCTCGACGCTCGGCGCCGACGGGTCCAGCCCGAGCGCTTCGAGCCCGATGTCACGCATGTTGTTGCTTCGTCCGGCCGCCACGAGTAGTTGCTCGGCCTCGACCTGCAGGTCACCGGCGGTGATCACGAACGTCGTGTCGTAGGAGACTCGTTCCACCTCCACGCCGGTGTGGACGGTGATGCCCTCAGCCTCGAACACCCGGCTGAGAAGGGCGCTGGTCTCGGGCTCCTCGACGGCCAGCAGCCGGTCGGTGGCCTCGATCACCGTGACCTTGACCCCGAACCTTGCCAGAGCCTGGGCGAGCTCGCAGCCGATGGGCCCGCCGCCGATGATCGCCAGGCTGCGTGGCAGCTCGGTGACCTGCACGATGTCGCGATTGGTCCAGAACGGCGTCTGCGCCAATCCCTCGATCGGCAGGATCAGGGGAGCGGTGCCGGTGTTGAGCACGACTCCACGGGCCGCGACGTACGACGTGCCGTCCACCTCGACGACGCCCGGTGAGGTCAGCCGGCCGTGGCCCAGCACCAGCC
>JARICB010000096.1 GCA_029264225.1 Nocardioides sp.
TGGCGACGGTCTCCGCACCCCTCGCCGCCGAGGTGAGCGAGGAGCAGGCCCGCCAGACGTACGCCGCGGCGTACGCCGATGAACCGTTCGTGCACCTGCTTCCGGTGGGACAGTGGCCCCAGACCAAGTCGGTCGTCGGATCCAACGCCGTGCACGTCCAGGTCACCATCGACCGGGCAGCGGGGCGACTGGTTGCCGTCGCCGCCATCGACAATCTCGCCAAGGGCACCGCCGGTGCCGCTGTGCAATGTATGAACCTCGCCCTCGGCCTCGACGAGACCACCGGCCTCACCACGATCGGACTCGCCCCATGAGTGACCAGAACTTTACCCTGCTCCAGTTCCCCGAGAAGCTCGCCATCGTCCGGCTCGGCCCGGGCGCAGATCTGCCCCAGTGGGCCGAGTCGGCCAGTCTCTTCTCGGTCACCGCCACGGCCACCGAGACCAGCGTCGTCTGCGCGACCCGGTCGGTGCCCACCAAGACGCCGAGCATCAAGCCGTTGACCGCCTTCCAGGTGCGCGGCCCGCTCGACCCCGATGCCACCGGCATCCTGGCCGCGCTGCTCGCCCCGCTGGCCGAGGCCAAGATCCCCGTCTACACGCTCTCCACCTTCGACACCGACTGGATCATGGTGCGGCTCGTGGACGGGGAGAAGGCGAGAGAAGCCTGGAGCGCGAAGGGCCACACCGTGACTGCCGCGGTTCCGGCTCGACCGCCCAAGAAGACCAACAAGGCCGACCGCGGTGGCAAGAGCAAGAAGACCGACAAGAAGAGCGACAAGAAGCCATGAGCATTACCCATCCCGCTGGCTTCACTGCTGCCGGCGTCGTTGCCGGCCTGAAGTCGACTGGTGCCAAGGATCTGGCACTGGTCGTCAACACCGGACCGAGGTTCGACTCCGCCACCGTCTTCACCGCCAACCGGTGCAAGGCCAACCCGGTGCTGTGGAGCCAGGAGGTCGTCAAGGACGGCATCGTGCGCGCTGTCGTCCTCAACTCCGGTGGCGCCAACTGCTACACCGGCGCCGAAGGCTTCCAGACCACGCACGCGGTGGCCGAGAAGGTCGCCGACCAACTCGGTATCGGCGCCATCGACGTGGTGGTGTGCTCGACCGGCCTGATCGGCCTGGCCAACAGTCGCGACGACCTGCTCGCCGCTGTGGAGGCTGTCTACGCAGCGCTGTCGACCGATGGCGGTACGGCGGCAGCAGAGGCGATCATGACGACCGACTCGGTCAGCAAGCAGTCGGTTGTCGAGGGCGCCGGCTGGTCCATCGGCGGCATGGCCAAGGGCGCCGGCATGCTCGCACCGGCGCTGGCCACGATGCTCGTGGTGATCACTACCGATGCCGTCATAGCCGCCGCAGACCTCGACACGGCGCTGCGTGCCGCTACTCGCGTCAGCTTCGACCGGCTCGACTCCGACGGCTGCATGTCGACCAACGACACCGTCACCGTGTTGGCCAGCGGTGCCAGCGGCATCACCCCGAGCCTCGACGACTTCACCCACGCGCTGACCCGCGTCTGCACCGATCTCGCCAGCCAGCTGCTCAAGGACGCCGAGGGCGCCGACCACGAGATCGCCATCACGACCCTCAACGCCGCCTCCGAGGACGAAGCCGTCGAGGTCAGCCGCAGTGTCGCCCGCAGCAACCTCTTCAAGGCGGCCGTCTTCGGCAAGGACCCCAACTGGGGCCGTGTCCTGGCCAGCGTCGGTACGACGAGCGCCGCCTTCGACCCGGCCGATCTGGATGTCGCGATGAACGGCGTATGGGTCTGCCGCAACTCCACTCCGGCCGAGGACCCCGCTGGTGTCGACCTGAGCGCCCGCGAGGTGAGCGTGACCATCGACCTCAAGGCCGGCGATGCCCGCGCCACGGTGTGGACCAACGACCTGACCCACGCCTACGTCCACGAGAACAGCGCGTACAGCTCATGAAGGCCGACGCCAAGACCCTGGCCGCCGCGCTGCCGTGGCTCAAGCGCTACCACGGCAAGACGATCGTGGTGAAGTACGGCGGCAACGCCATGACCGACGACGCCCTCAAGGTCGCCTTCGCCGAAGACATCGCCTTCCTGCGCTACGCCGGGTTCAAGCCGGTCGTCGTGCACGGCGGTGGCCCACAGATCTCCTCGATGCTCGACAAACTCGGCATCGAGTCAGAGTTCCGCGGCGGGCTGCGCGTCACCACCCCGGAGGCGATGGATGTCGTCCGGATGGTGCTCGTCGGCCAGGTGCAGCGCGAGCTCGTCGGGCTGATCAACCAGCACGGTGCACTGGCCGTCGGACTCTCCGGTGAGGACGCCGGCCTGTTCACCGCCGAGCCCACCAACACGATCATCGACGGCGAAGAGGTCGACCTCGGCCTGGTCGGCGAGGTCGCCAAGGTGCGTCCCGAGGCCGTGCTCGACCTGATCGAGGCTGGCCGGGTGCCCGTAGTGAGCTCGGTTGCGCCCGACCAGTACGGCCAGGTCCACAACGTCAACGCCGACACTGCCGCCTCGGCCCTGGCCGTGGCGTTGGGGGCGGAGAAGCTGCTCGTGCTGACCGACGTGGAGGGCCTCTACCGCGACTACGGCAACTCCGACGACCTGATCCAGGAGATCAGCCCGGAGGGCCTTGCGGAGCTGCTGCCTACCCTGGATGCCGGAATGGTGCCCAAGATGCGGGCCTGCCACGAGGCGATCACCGGCGGGGTGCCGCGGGCCACCGTTGTCGACGGACGCGTGCCGCACGCCGTACTCCTGGAGATCTTCACCGATGAGGGCGTCGGTACCCAGGTACTGCCCGGTGTGCCGACGAAACTCCGCACCCACGACGCGACGGGAGCTTCATCATGACCGAGCCGAACAGCTGGCAGGAGCGCTACCACTCCTCGCTGATGAACACCTTCGGCACCCCGAAACTGCTCCTTGCACGTGGCGAGGGCGCGCACGTGTGGGACGCCGACGGGAAGGAGTACGTCGACCTGCTGGCCGGGATCGCCGTCAACTCGCTCGGCCACGGGCACCCCGCGATCTTCGAGGCCGTCACGACGCAGTTGCAGACGCTCGGCCACGTCTCCAACTTCTTCGCCTCCGAGCCGCAGGTCAACCTGGCCGAGCGGCTGCTCGCGCTGCTGCGTGCGCCGGGCCGGGTGTTCTTCTCCAACTCGGGCACTGAGGCCAACGAGGCCGCGTTCAAGGTGACCCGCCGGACCGGCCGGACCCATATCGTGGCAGCCGAGGGCGGTTTCCACGGTCGCACCATGGGCGCGCTCGCGCTGACCTCGAAGGCCGCCTACCGCGAGCCGTTCGAGCCGCTTCCCGGCGACGTCACCTTCGTGCCGTACGGCGATACCGCAGCGCTGGCGGCAGCCGTCACCGACGACACGGCCGCCGTGCTGCTCGAACCCATCCAGGGTGAGGCCGGCGTCATCGTGGCACCGGACGGCTACCTGAGCGCGGCCCGCGAAATCGCGACCAGCCACGGCGCGCTGCTGTGGCTCGACGAGGTGCAGACCGGAATCGGCCGCACCGGCGCGTGGTTCGCCCACCAGCTTCCGAGCGGCGACGGCATCACCCCCGACATCGTCACCCTGGCCAAGGGTCTCGGCGGGGGGATCCCGATCGGGGCCACCATCGCCACCGGAGCCGCGGCCGACCTGCTCCAACCCGGCAACCACGGCACCACCTTCGGGGGCAACCCGGTCGCCTGTGCGGCTGCCCTTGCCGTGCTCGACACGATCGTCGGGGAGCACCTGCTCGACCGGGTGGCAGCTCTTGGCAAGCATCTCCGGGACGGGCTGGGCGAGGACCCCAGGGTCGTCTCGACCCGAGGTGAGGGTCTTCTCGTCGGGCTCGACCTGGTCAGCGACTCCTCCGCCGAGGTGGCGGCAGCCGCGTTGCAGGCCGGGTTCATCGTCAACAATCCGACGCCGCGCTCGCTGCGTCTCGCGCCGCCGCTGGTGCTCAGCGACGCCGACGCCGACGCGTTCCTGGCCGCCTGGCCCGGGATCCTTGACTCCGCAGGGGTGATGGCATGAGCGACCAGGTGACCCAGCAAGTCAGGCATCTCCTGGCCGACGACGACCTGAGCCCGGCCGAGCAGGCCGAGGTGCTGGCGCTGGCCCGCACCTTCAAGGCGGCGCCCTACGACCACAAGCCGCTGGCCGGTCCGCGCACCGTCGCCCTGGTCTTCGACCGGCCGACGTTGCGCACCCAGGTCTCCTTCACGGCCGGCATCGCCGAGCTCGGTGGCAACCCGATGACCGTCGATGGGGGACTGGCTGCCATGGGCAAGCGGGAGTCCGTCGAGGACGTCGCCCGCGTGCTGGGTCGCCAGGCGAGCCAGATCGTGTGGCGCACCGCCCACCAGAGCGACCTCCAGCTGATGGCCGACCATGCCGGAGTGCCGGTGATCAACGCCCTGACCGACGAG
>JARICB010000139.1 GCA_029264225.1 Nocardioides sp.
GTCGGGCCGCGACCAGCTCATGACCCAGACCGACGACTGGGCCCACTTCTCCACCACCGTCACCAACCTGCTGCAGGGGGCAACCGTATGAACGACACGACCGAACTCACCTCCGAGGTCGCTGCCTTCGTCGCAGCCGTGCGCGCACGATTCGTCGATCTCGACGACGACGAGCGCGAAGAACTGCTCGGTGGCCTGGAGGCCGACCTGTCCGACCAGGTGGCCGAGCGGGGACCTGATGCACTCAGTGACCCCGACGCCTACGCCGCCGAGTTGCGCACTGCTGCCGGGCTCCCTCCTGCCGGTAGGCGCAATCATGGCCTCAGGGCGAGTGCCATCGCGAACTCCGACGCCGCCCTGGACAAGCTCCGGGCCGACTGGGAGCGCCGCGCGGCCTCGCTGCCCGGAGACGTCTGGGGGCTGGTGCAGTCGATACAGCCATTCTGGTGGCTGCTCCGGGCCTGGGTCGCGGTGCAGTTGATCGATCTGGGCTGGGGCAACGGTGGCTACTCCAACGGTCTGGACACCATCCCGTCCCTGCGTGGGCTGGGCCTGCCGTTGTTGGTCGGCGCAGCGGTGATCAGCGTGCAGATCGGTCGCGGCAAGCTCTGGCCCGGGCGCGAGCCGCGCAGTGGGGCGCCCCGGCAGTTGCTGCTCGCCCTGAACGTGTTCGCGATGGTGCTGGTTCCGGTGACGGTCAGCAACTTGGTGACCACCGCGAAGGTCGATCAGTGGTACAGCTATGGCGACACTGCCGTGGATCTCGGTGGGCTGTCCTTCAACGGCGAACAGGTGCACAACATCTATCCCTACGACGCAACGGGCCAGCCGCTGGTGGGAGTGCAGCTGGTCGATGACAACGGCCGTCCGCTCGACGTCGTCGATCGCGGCTACGAATGGGGCGGCATGCGCACCTCGCCGTGGTTCAACGGTCGTACGAAGGCGTGGAACGTCTTCCCGCAGTCGGAGTCGAAGACCCGCTCGAGCAACGGACGTCGGGTTGGCGAGCCGGCTCAGCAGCCGGCGCCCTACGACGTGTTGCCCCCGGTCACCCTGACGGGGGTCACGCCGACCCGGACCGAGACGGAGGCTGCGCAGGACGAGGCCGAGAAGAAGGCAGCCGCCAAGAAGACAGTTGAGAAGAAGGCGGCCGCCAAGAAGCAGGCGGAGCGGCGACAGCGGTCCCGACGCTGACGAAACCTACCCCTGTGGGTGGCTTCCGGCGCGCCGTGGTGGTGGCAACCTCGTCGGTGCGCATACGGTGCCCTCCACCATTCACCGAACAAGGAGACACACATGGGATACGGATTGGGCGTCTTCCTGCTCGCGCTGGGACTCATCCTGGCGTTCGCAGTCCGGGACATGATCGAGGCGGTTGACCTCACCATGGTCGGCTACATCCTCTGCCTTGCAGGCCTGCTGGTGATCGTGATCACCGCGATCCAGACCAACACTCGGCGTCGTACGACCTCGGTCGCCACGACCACGGACTCGGCCGGTCGTAGCGCGGTCACCGAGCGTCAGGTCGAGTCGGACCCGCCGCCGCCGGTGGTCTGATCAACCAGTCGCCCGGGTCCCATCGTTTTGGGGCCCGGGCGTCGTCGTTGTTAGTCTTGTCAGGTTGCCCACTTCGGTGGGAATCGCCGTATGAACGGCCGCGGATACAGAGAGCCCCGGGCATCCTGCCCTGAGCGCCGCGCAACGAGACCGGAAGGAGCCCTGCGTATGTCCATCGGTACCGACGCGGAGACCAAGAAGAAGATCATCGCCGAATACGGTCTTACCGAGGGTGACTCCGGTTCGCCCGAGGTGCAGATTGCGCTGGCCAGCTACCGCATCAGCCACCTCACCGAGCACCTCAAGGTGCACAAGAAGGACCACCACAGCCGTCGTGGCCTGCTGCTCCTCGTGGGCAAGCGCCGCCGTCTGCTGAACTACTTGCAGAAGACCGAGATCGAGCGTTACCGCACGATCGTGGAACGCCTCGGCCTGCGTCGTTGATCTTGTGAGGAGCGGTTCCCCGAGGGGGAGCCGCTTCTCCAGCATTTACCCCTTCTACCGCTAAGGTCGAGGGGTAGCACAGCACTACTGCACAGCACTACTGCACAACTGAAGACCCAATCCACATGCAAGGAGCGACCCGCGCGCCTGGCTCGGTCCTCGGTAGTGGCCTTCAGCCTCTGCGCCGTTGCGGCGCACCAAGCTGCGGGCCTCGATCGAAGACCGGCCCCCTCCACTTTCGAGAGGGTCCAGCGGGAGCCGAGTTCGACCCCCGCGCTACGCGGGCGCGGCGGTTCGCTCCGTCAAGAGAAAGGGAATCCCCTTGACTGAGGGTCCCATCATTTCTGCCGTCGAGACTGTTCTCGACAACGGCAAGTTCGGTAAGCGCACCGTCAAGTTCGAGACCGGCCTGCTGGCCCGTCAGGCCGCCGGTTCGGTGACGGCCTACCTCGACGACGAGACCATGCTGCTCTCGGCGACGACCGCCGGCAAGACGCCGAAGGACCACTTCGACTTCTTCCCCCTCACGATCGACGTCGAGGAGCGGATGTACGCCGTGGGCCAGATCCCCGGCTCCTTCTTCCGGTCCGAGGGTCGTCCGGGTGAGGACGCGATCCTGACCTGCCGCCTCATCGACCGGCCGCTGCGTCCGACCTTCAAGAAGGGTCTGCGCAACGAGGTCCAGGTCGTCATCACTGTGATGGCCCTCGACCCCGACATGCCCTACGACGTGCTGGCGATCAACGCCGCGTCGCTGTCGACCCAGCTCTCCGGCCTGCCGTTCTCCGGCCCGGTCGGTGGCGTCCGCGTCGCCCTTATCGAGGGCCAGTGGGTCGCCTTCCCGAGCCACTCGCAGCTCGAGAGCGCCGTCTTCGACATGGTCGTCGCCGGTCGGGTCACCGACACCGGTGACGTCGCGATCATGATGGTCGAGGCCGAAGCCACCGAGAAGGTCATCGAGCTCGTGCAGGGCGGCCAGACGGCCCCCACCGAAGAGGTCGTGTCCAGCGGTCTCGACGCTGCCAAGCCCTTCATCAAGCAGCTCATCGAGGCCCAGGCCGAGCTCGCCAAGGAAGCGGCCAAGCCGGTCCAGGAGTTCCCGATCTTCCTTGACTACGAGGATGACGTCTACGCCGCCGTCGAGGCGTCGGTCAAGACCGCCACCGCCGAGGCGCTGACGATCAGCGGCAAGCAGGAGCGCGAGGAGAAGCTCGACGCCATCAAGGCTGGGCTGCTCGAGACGGTCGGCCCGAAGTTCGAGGGTCGTGAGAAGGAGGTCGGCGCGGCGTTCCGCTCGCTGAACAAGTCCCTCATGCGCCAGCGCGTGCTGCGCGACAAGGTGCGCATGGACGGTCGCGGCCTTTCCGACATCCGCCCGCTGCACGCCGAGGTCGGCG
>JARICB010000144.1 GCA_029264225.1 Nocardioides sp.
CTGATCGTTATCGGCGGCGTGGCCGGTCTGGTCATCGTCGGCGGTGGCGTGGCGTGGGCCGTGACCTCCTTCCTCGCCACCGGAGCCCAGCCTGCCGAGGCCCTGCCGGAGAACACCCTCGGCTACGTCAGCATCGATCTCGATCCCAGCGGTGGCCAGAAGGTCGAGGCCATCAAGACGCTACGCAAGTTCCCGGCGTTCAAGGAGGAGCTCGGGCTCGACACCGACGACGACATCCGTGAGGCGATCGTCGAGGCGATCGTCGACTCGGGTGAGTGCAAGGGACTCGACTACGCCAAGGACATCGAGCCGTGGCTCGGCAACAGGGCGGCCCTGGCAGCCGTCGACACCGGCGAGGAAGAGCCGACACCGGCCTTCGTACTCCAGGTCAAGGACGCCGACAAGGCCAACGAGGGTCTCGTCAACGTGCGCGAGCTCTGTGGCGGCTCGGACGAGTCCGGCGGCTGGGTCGTCGCGGGCGACTGGGTCGTTGTCGGCGAGACCGAAGCGACCGCCCAGAAGGTCGTCGAGGCCAGTGACGAAGGCACTCTGGCTGACGACGCCGACTTCGAGAAGTGGACCGGCGAGGCGGGCAAGGCCGGCATCGTGAGCATGTACGTCGCTCCCGCGGCCGGTGCATACCTGAGCGATCACGTCGACGGCCTGACCGGCATGACGAGCGAGTCTGAGCCGGCCTCACCCGAGCTGAAGAAGTCACTCGAGGAGTTCGCCGGCGCGGCGGCCATCATGCGGTTCAGTGACGGTGCCTTCGAGGTCGAGATCGCCGGTGATGCCGGCTCAAACAGCGCGGCGCTCCTGGGCTCCGATGCTGGTGGTGGGGTGGTCGCCGGACTGCCCGCGGACACCCTGGCCGCGTTCGGGACGGGCTTCGCGGACGGCTGGTTCGACAAGGTGATCGAGCAGGTGGCGGCCTCCAACGGTGAGAGCACCGACGAACTGCTCGCCACCCTGTCTGAGGAATCCGGTCTGGACCTGCCCGCCGACGCCGAGACCTTGGTCGGCGACGCGCTCGCGATCTCGCTCGGTGCCGGATTCGACCCCGAGACTGCCTTCAACGGCGGCGTGTCCGAGGTTCCGGTAGGCCTCACGATCAAGGGCGACCCGACCGAGATCGAGACCGTTCTGGACAAGATCCGCCCGCAGATGGGCTCGGACGCCTCGTTGCTCGAGACCGAGACCAACGACGACACGGTTGCGATCAGCCCCAACGCCGACTACCGCTCCACCTTGATCAAGGACGGCTCGCTCGGTGACACCGACCAGTACCGGGCCGTGGTCAAGGGCATCGACAACCCGAGCGCCGTGCTCTTCGTCAACTTCGACGTCGACGATGACTGGCTGGCCAGGCTGGCTGCCGAGGAGGACCCGTCCTTCGGCGAGAACATCTCGCCGCTGTCGGCATTCGGTATTGCTGGCTGGCTCGACGGCAACGTCTCGCACGGCATCGTGCGACTGACGACGAACTAGAGCCTCGGTCTCGTTACCGGCCGATCTGGGCCGTGATCGCTTCGGTGATCGCGACCAGGTCGGCCGGCGTCATTTCCAGGTCCAGACCGCGCCTACCGCCGGAGACGAAGATCGTCGGATGATCGAAGGCCGAGGAATCGAGCACGCTCGGATACGCCCGCTTCTGGCCCACGGGAGAGATGCCGCCTGCGACGTACCCCGTCGCCCGCTCGGCGACACTCACCTCGGCCATCACCGCCTTGCTACCCCCCAGGGCCCGGGCCAGCGCCTTGAGATCGAGCTGGCCGGCTACCGGCACG
Organism: Nocardioides sp.; assembly: GCA_029264225.1. Classification (GTDB taxonomy): domain Bacteria; phylum Actinomycetota; class Actinomycetes; order Propionibacteriales; family Nocardioidaceae; genus Nocardioides. The sequence continues at coordinate 1,788 of JARICB010000144.1, forward strand.
ACAGCTACGACCAGCTGGGCATCCAGGCTCGCCATCAGCGTCTTGAAGACCCGGGCGGGCTCGACACCGAGGGCCTCGGCCGCCTCAAGGCCGTAGGACGCCGCCCGCGGATCGTGCTCGTAGGGGTGCAGCTCGAAGCTGACCCCTGCCTTGGCCAGTGCGACCGTGGCGGGGGTGGACCCACCGGTCTTCTTGATCGCCATGTCGAGTGCTAGTTGGGCGACCAGGCCGTGCGGGCCACGTCAGTGGCCGGCAGCGACGGAATGACGTTGATGGCGCGCATCTCGTTGCGGAGCAGTCGGATGATCAGCTCCAGGCGTTCGCGGGGGCTGGGAGCCTCCAGCAACGACTGGCGCTCGGCCATCGGCAGCGGTGCCAGAGCCGACAGCGTCCAGGACAGGTACCCGGGGTCGCGGGGCAGGGTGCCGGTGAATGTCATCGCCCGAAGTTCGCTGATGGCGACGCAATAGGCGGTGAAGACGGCGCGGGCGCGGTCGTGCAGTTCGTCGGTGCCGTCCTCGGCCTCATCGGGAGACTCCGTAATGGCGCCGTTGGCGAACGGGCCGGCGGGTTCCAGTTCGTCCAGGATGATCCGGTCGCGGGCCGTGGCAACGATGTCGAAGCTGCCGTCGTCGTTGCGCTCGACGTCGGTCAACTGCATCCGCACACCGACTCGGTACAGCGACTGTGCGCCGTGGTCACCGACCTCGTAGCCCTCTCTGATGGCAACGGTGCCAAAGACCCGTTCTGCGGGATCGTCGACACTCAGGAGGTGGTCGACCAGGGCTCGATAGCGATCCTCGAACACGTGCAGAGGGACCGAAACGCCAGGAAAGACCACTGCATTGAGGGGGAACATCGGCAGTGTGTTGCTCACGAGGCAAACCTAGCCTGCGACTCCAGCGGAGTGATCCCTAGAATCAAGGCATGTCTTCGACTGGCTCCACCCGGCTGCTCCGCCGGATCGACCTGCGAGGTGCCGCACAGGGTGCCTTCGACTACCGCGGGGCAGTGCCGCGCGCCGAGTTCGACGTGGAGGCCGCTACCCATGCGGTGCAGCCCATTATCGAGGCCGTCCGGGTCAGGGGAGTAGGTGCGATCGCGGAATACTCGGCCCAGTTCGACGGCGTCGACACCGACGACATCGCCGTCCCCCGCGAGGCTCTGACGCGTGCCCTCGAGGAACTCGACCCGGCCGTACGACGAGCACTGGAGGAGTCGATCGCCCGGCTGCGTGCCACGTGTCGTGCCGAGCTCGAGTCTGACGTCACGACCGAGCTCGGTGCGGGTGCGGTGGTCACCCACCGCAAGGTGCCGGTCGACCGGGTCGGGCTCTACGTGCCCGGCGGGCTGGCTCCGCTGGTCTCCAGCGTCGTGATGAACGTCGTCCCCGCGCAGGTCGCGGGAGTCGGCTCGATCGCGCTCAGCAGCCCGCCGCAGAAGAACGCAGGGGGTCTGCCCGAGCCGACGATCATGGCGGCCTGCGCGCTGCTGGGTGTCGACGAGGTGTATGCCGTGGGTGGGGCGCAGGCGATCGCGATGTTCGCCTACGGGGCCGGGCCCTGCCGACGGGTCGACCTGGTCACCGGGCCGGGAAACATCTACGTGGCCGCCGCCAAGCGGGTGCTGCGCGGCGTGGTCGGGATCGACTCCGAAGCCGGGCCGACCGAGATCGCGATCCTGGCCGACGACTCTGCCGATGCGGCCTACGTCGCAGCCGACCTGATCAGTCAGGCCGAGCACGATCCGATGGCGGCCTCCGTGCTGGTGACCGACTCCACGGTGCTGGCCGACGACGTCGACGTGGAGCTGGAGAAGCAGGTCTTCGCCACCCGCCACACCGAACGGATTCGCACCGCCCTGGGGGGACGCCAGTCCGCCATCGTGCTGGTCGACGATGTGGAGCAGGGTCTGGACGTGGTGAACGCCTATGCCGCCGAGCACCTCGAGATCCACACCCGCGACCCGCGCGCGGTCGCTGCCCGGGTCCGCAACGCGGGTGCGATCTTCGTCGGTTCCTTCGCGCCGGTCTCCCTGGGTGACTACTGCGCCGGCTCCAACCATGTGTTGCCCACCGCCGGTTGTGCGTGCCACAGCAGCGGGCTGTCGGTGCGCGCCTTCCTGAAGGCGGTCCACGTCATCGACTACTCCCGTGAGGCGCTCGCGGAGGTGGCCGAGCACGTCGTGACGCTGGCCGATGCCGAGGACCTGCCGGGTCACGGCTATGCAGTGCAGGTCCGGTTCGACCGATGACCTGGCCTCCACTTCGCGAAGAGCTGCGCGGCATCGAGCCCTACGGTGCGCCGCAGCTCGACGTGCCCGTCCAGCTCAACGTCAACGAGAACCCCTACGGCCCCTCCGCAGAGGTCGCCGCCGACATCGCGCGCGCCGTGGGAGAGGCTGCGGTAAGCCTCAACCGCTATCCGGACCGGGAGTTCGTCGACCTGCGCGAGCAGTTGGCGGCCTACCTCAACACCTCGGGCGGCTCCGGGATCACCCCCGACATGGTGTGGGCGGCCAATGGCTCCAACGAGGTGCTGTTGCAGCTGCTCCAGGCCTTCGGTGGGCCCGGCCGGTCGGCACTGAGCTTTGCGCCGACGTACTCGATGTATCCCGAATATGCTCGCAACGCGATGACCCAGTGGGTCGTCGGCCACCGCGAGAGCGACTTCTCCCTTGACCTCGATGCGGCGCGGGCGCTGATCCTCCAGACCCGACCCAGCGTCATCCTGTTGCCGTCGCCGAACAACCCGACAGGCACTGCGCTGCCGCCGGAGGCGATCTCGATGCTCTGCGAGGCAGCCGGCGATGGCCTCGTGGTGGTGGATGAGGCCTACGGCGAGTTCCGGCGGGCGGGCACGCCGAGCGCACTCGAACTGCTGCCGAAACACCGCAACCTGGTCGTGAGTCGCACGATGAGCAAGGCGTTCGCGCTGGCTGGCGCCCGGCTCGGCTACCTGGCGGCGGCTCCCGAGATCTGCGACGCGATCCGGATCGTGCGGTTGCCATACCACCTCTCTGCCGTCACCCAGGCGACCGCGCTGGCGGCTCTGCGGCACGCGCCCGAGCTCCTCGGCAAGGTCGAAGACCTGAGAGCCGAACGCGACGAGACCGTGGCCTGGCTTCGAGAGCAAGGATTGACCGTGGCCGACAGCGACGCGAACTTCGCTCTGTTCGGCACCTTCGCGGATCGGCACGGGGTCTGGCAGGGTCTGCTGGACCACGGCGTGCTGATCCGTGAGACCGGGCCGGACGGGTGGCTGCGGGTCTCGATCGGCACACCTGATGAGATGGCTGCATTCAAGAACGCGCTGACGAAGGTCATGGAGGACCAATGAACCGCACTGCGAGCATCGAGCGGGCGACCAAGGAGTCGCAGATCAAGGTCGAGCTCGACCTCGACGGCACCGGACGATCCGACATCACCACCAACGTCGGCTTCTTCGACCACATGCTTGACGCGTTTGCCCGGCACTCGCTGATCGACCTCAAGGTGCACGCCAACGGCGACACCCACATCGACGCCCACCACACGGTGGAGGACACCGCGATCGTGCTCGGCCAGGCGCTGCGCCAGGCACTCGGCGACAAGCGCGGTATCCGTCGCTTCGGCGACGCCACGGTGCCGCTCGACGAGGCGCTCGTCCAGGCCGTCGTCGATGTCTCTGGGCGTCCCTACTGTGTGCACACCGGGGAGCCCGAGGGGCAGATCTACGTCGCGATCGGGGGCAACGATGTCAACGGCGCCGCCTACCAGGGTTCGTTGACCCGGCACGTCTTCGAGGCGATCTCCTTCCACGCCCACATCGCTCTGCACGTGCGGGTGCTGGCCGGCCGCGACCCGCACCACATCGTGGAGACCCAGTACAAGGCGTTCGCCCGGGCCCTGCGCGACGCGATCGCGTTCGACCCGCGCGAGAGCGGCGTACCGTCCACCAAGGGTGCGCTCTGAGCGCCGTCGTCGTCCTCGACTACGGCTCGGGCAACCTTCGCTCGGTCGTCCGGGCCGTCGAGCGCGCCGGTGTCGAGGTGACGCTGAGCAGCGACTTCGAGACCGCACTCGAGGCCGACGGCCTGGTCGTTCCCGGCGTCGGGGCCTACGCCGCGTGCATGGCGGGGCTCCGGGCGATCAAGGGCGAGCGGATCATCGGTCGGCGCCTTGCCGGGGGTCGACCGGTGCTGGGGATCTGCGTCGGGATGCAGATCCTGTTCTCCCGCGGGGTCGAGCACGGGGTCGAGACGGAAGGTTGTGACGAGTGGCCCGGCACGGTGTCTCGCCTCGAGGCGCCAGTGGTGCCACACATGGGCTGGAACACCGTGACGACGCCTGCGGGCAGCAAGCTTTTCGCGGGCGTCGAGAACGAGCGGTTCTACTTCGTGCACTCCTACGCCGCCCGGTCCTGGGATCTGGTGACCAACGATCGCACGGCCGCTCCGCGGGTCACGTGGGCCGAGCACGGCGGTGACGGGTTCGTGGCAGCGGTGGAGAACGGGCCGCTGTCGGCGACCCAGTTCCACCCGGAGAAGTCGGGCGACGCGGGCGCGCAGGTCCTCAAGAATTGGGTCGCGACCCTGCCTGGGTGAGCACTAGCGTCGCTGGTATGCGACCTACCGGGATCACGACCAATATCAACGTTGACGACATCGCGGCTGCGCGCGATTTCTACAGCGACTATCTCGGCCTGACCAGCGAGCAGTTCAACCTCGGGTGGGTGGTCAATCTGGCTACGCCGGACGGCCGGGCCCAGGTCCAGCTCGTCAGTGGCGACGCCACCTCGCCGGTCGACTCGGCGCTGTCGGTTCACGTGGGAGAAGACGTGGAGGCGGCCTATGAGGAAGCGCAGCGACGCGGCTTCGAGATCGTGCACCCACTGACTACCGAGGCATGGGGCGTACGCCGCTTTTTCGTGCGCGCGCCCGACGGCACCGTGATCAACGTCGTCAGTCACGCCGACTGAGTCGGTCGTGCGTTGGGCCGATCCGACTGGTTGTCATGTCGCAAGACATCGGTGACAGTCAGGTGTTCTTGGGGCGTGGTCCGGGTGGTCGGCCGTTGCCCACGTAGGTGACGCCGGGACCGGGTCGTGTGTGCTCGGCGAGGAGCTCGCCTTGGAGGTCGGTGATGGTGAGGTTGTCGCCGTCGGTGATGACGAGGACCTGGGTGAACCGGTGTTCGACGTCGATCTTGTAGAAGACCTTGTCCACGTTGATGGTGCCGGCGGTGCTGACCTTCCTGACGCGGGTGTCGGTCGGCAGGTCGGTCGGCGGCGGTAGCTGAGGAGGCAGGTATCGGGTCGGCACTGGCCGGTCGAACCATGGCCGCTGGTCAGCCCTGGGTCGCGGCGGTTCAGCCTTCGCGGTCGCTTCCCACGCCGTCAGCGGGGTCACCCGGGGCGCTGGGGCCAAGCCCATTGTCTTCATCTTGTCGTGCACGCTGATCGGGCCGTGGTCCAGCCCGGAGGATTCCAACGCTGCACGCACCTGGATCGCCTGTGCCTTGACCTCGTCGCTCAGCTTGGTCGGGCTCGATCCCGGTCGCCTGGTCCGTGGCTCCAGCACTGCTGCCGGCCCGTCGAGCACCGCCCGCTTGCGCAGCTCGTAGAACTACTTGCGCGAGATGTCGTGCTCGGCACAGAACGTCGAGACCGCCCCCCGAGGCGCATCATCGGGCCACCGCGAGATCGCGAGACGGACACGGGGAACGATGGGTTCACTGGCAGCCATCCCCGAACCATCAGGGCAGAAGTGTCACCACCAAGACCCGTCAGAGTGTCACCGATGTCCTGATGCAGAACTGTCACCGATGTCTTGCGACATGACAGCCGATCCGACTGGTCCAGACCATTGTGAATCGAACG
>JARICB010000177.1 GCA_029264225.1 Nocardioides sp.
ACCGCGGAGACCTGGATGCGTGCCTTCAACGACATCAGGCTCGCCCTGGCCACCCGCCTCGGCGTAGAGGACGGCGACGAGGAGACCTGGTATGCGTTGTCCGACGACGACCCGAAGGCCCAGGCGCACGACATCTACGAATGGCTGGGCTGGCTCCAGGAGACGATCGTCGAAGCGCTGACCGCATGAGCCCGATTCCCGACTTCGTCGTGGAGATGCGCAAGATGATCGGCCACCATCCACTGTGGTTGCCCGGCGTCACGGCCGTCATTACCCGTGGCGACGGCCATGTGCTGATGGTCAAGCGTGCCGACAACGGCGACTGGACGCCGGTCACCGGAATCGTGGACCCGGGGGAGGAACCGGCCATCGCCGCGGCTCGCGAGGCGCTGGAGGAGACGGGCGTCGTGATCAGCGTCGACCGGCTCGCGGCAGTCTCGGTGCTGCCGGAGATCTCCTACGACAACGGCGACCGGGCGGCCTACCTCGACGTGACGTTCGCCTGCACCTGGCGCAGTGGTGAGGCCTACGTCGCGGATGAGGAGTCGACCGACGTGCGCTGGTGGCCGATCGATGATCTGCCACCGATGTCGGCACACATGGCGAGCCGCGTGGCGGCCGGACTCGCCAACGAGCGCGAGGCCCGCTTCCTGGCTCCGACGCAGCCATCGGGGGCGGCCTGCGACACGCCCGCGCCCGACATCGTCGAGGCGCTGTGTCCTGACCGTCCGGTGCTCGGGGTGGATGCGTGCCGGACCGGCTGGGTCGGGGTGCTGCTCGGGCCGGACGGACGGGCCACCGTCCACGTTGCCGCCACCATCGCTGACCTGATGGAGTTGGTGCGCGAGACGGTCGAGCCGGCAGTGGTGGCGATCGACATCCCCATCGGGCTCCCCGATCATGGTGTCCGCCAGGCCGACGTCGAGGCGCGCCGACAGCTCGTGGGGAAGGGGTCGTCGCTCTTCTCGACGCTGACCCGGTCGGCCTATGAGGCGCCCACCTACGAGCAGGCCCGTGCAGCCAACCTCACCGCCACCGATGGCAGGAGTGCGAGCGCGCAGGCCTACGCACTGCGAGCCAAGATTCTCGACGTGGACGCGTGGCTGCGTTCGGGCCCCGGCGTCGAGGTGATCGAGGTGCACCCCGAGCTGAGTTTCGCCCGGATGGCCGGTGCGCCGCTGCTGGCCAGCAAGAAGGACGAGGAGGGCTCCCGTGCTCGGCGCGAAACGCTCCACGCCCACGGCGTGACGGCACCTGCCTGGTTCCGCGGCGGCGGCTTCGGTGAGGATGACCTGCTCGACGCCTGCGCGGCGCTCTGGTCGGCCGCCCGGCACGATCGTGGTGCCAGCGAGTCCTTCCCCTCGGTGCCAGAGGTCTTCGCCGACGGGCTCCAGGCCGCCATCCGGGTCTGAGGCGCCCCGGAGCCGGCTCCGGTGAGACGCGACCGGAGCGGGATGGCATCCGACCTAGGCTGGGGCGTGTGTTGAGCATCGACCAGGCGACGTACGACGCGATCGTGGCGCACGCCAAACGTGACCACCCGGTGGAGGCCTGCGGCATCGTCGCCGGCCCCGAAGGCAGCGACCGTCCGGAGCGGTTCGTCTAGATGGTCAACGCGGCCGGCTCGCCGACGTTCTACGAGTTCGACTCCACCGACCTGTTCGCGCTCTACAAGAACCTCGACGAGCGCGACGAGGAACCGGTGGTGATCTACCACTCCCACACCGCCACCGAGGCCTACCCGAGCCGCACCGATATCGGGCTGGCCAGCGAGCCCAACGCGCACTACGTGCTCGTGAGCACCCGCGAGCACGGGAATAACGCGGGCCCGGTGGAGTTCAGGTCTTACAGCATCATCGACGGTGTCGTGACCGAGGAAGAGGTCACGATCACGCCTACGGAAGAGAGCACCCCCTGATGGCCATCGAGGTCCGCATCCCCACGATCCTTCGCACCTACACCGACGGCGCCAAGTCGGTCGAGGCCAACGGCGCGAGCCTGACGGCGGTCATCGACGACCTCGACGACAACCACCCGGGTCTCAAGGAACGGCTGATCGAGAACGGCGACCTGCGCCGCTTCGTCAACGTCTACATCAACGACGAAGACGTCCGCTTCATCGACGGGCTCGACTCGGCCCTGGCCGATGGCGACCAGATCGTCGTGCTGCCCGCCGTTGCCGGTGGCTCGGCAGCCAGCACCGGTCGATAGCACGGATGACCCGCTTCGATTCCCTCCTGGAGTCGGTCGGCGGCACCCCGCTGATCGGGCTGCCGCGACTCTCCCCGAGCGCGGACGTCCGGATCTGGGCCAAGCTCGAGGACCGCAACCCGACCGGCTCCATCAAGGACCGGCCGGCGCTGCGGATGATCGAGAAGGCCGAGTCGGACGGAACCCTGCGTCCAGGCTGCACCATCTTGGAGCCGACCTCGGGCAACACCGGCATCTCGCTGGCCATGGCGGCCAAGCTCAAGGGCTATCGCCTGGTCTGCGTGATGCCGGAGAACACTTCGCAGGAGCGGCGCCAACTGCTCACCATGTGGGGAGCCGAGATCGTCTCCTCGCCGGCCGCGGGTGGCTCCAACGAGGCGGTTCGAGTCGCCAAGAAGATCGCAGGGGAGCACCCCGACTGGGTGATGCTCTACCAGTACGGCAACGAGGCCAACGCCCTCGCGCACGAGGAGGGCACCGGGCCCGAACTGCTGGCGGACCTGCCCGAGATCACCCACTTCGTCGCCGGCCTCGGCACCACCGGCACCCTGATGGGGGTCTCGCGGTTCTTCCGCAAGGCCAAGCCGACGGTGCGCATCGTCGCCGCCGAACCTCGTTACGGCGAGCTGGTCTACGGCCTGCGCAATCTTGACGAGGGGTTCGTGCCCGAGCTCTACGACGCCTCGCTGATCGACTCCCGATTCTCGGTCGGGCCGCGCGACGCCGTACGCCGCGTGCGCGAGCTGCTCGAGCTGGAAGGCATCTTCGCCGGCATCTCGACCGGCGCCATCCTGCATGCAGCCCTGGGCCAGGCCGCCAAGGCGCACAAGGCGGGGGAGCGCGCAGACATCGCCTTCGTCGTTTGTGACGGCGGCTGGAAGTATCTGTCCACCGGCGCCTACGAGGGCACCGTGGATGACGCCGAGGACCGCCTCGACGGTCAGCTCTGGGCCTGAGCCTGCGGGCTGGTCAGACCCAGTGGGTCGGACTCAACTGGTGCTGACGTCGAGGTTCTGGAGCACGTTGTGCTCGCTGCCGGGCACGGCCGGGAGGCCGAGCAGGGCGAGCGAGAGGTTGGCCACGTCACCGTTGCGCACCGGCTGGCGACCGGTGTAGGTCGTCCGGGCGCGCCTGGGGTTGGCGTAGTCGGGGTTGAGTGCATAGAGGTCGGTGCCCGGCTCGACGCCGGCGCCCCAGACCAGGAACGGGACCGTGTAGTCGTAGACCTTGGTCGGGTCGCCGTGCCCGCCGTTGGCGAAGCCCTTGCCGCCGTGGTCGGCGGTCACGATGACCGTAGTGCGCCCGGCCAGCTCCGAGTTGTTGCGGATCGCCCGCAGCACGGCCCCTACGCGGCGGTCGGCGCGACGTACGGCCCGAAGGTAGGCCTTGCCCATGAAGCCCTTGGCGTGACCGACGGCGTCGGTCTCCGACAGGTGCAGGAGTCGGAAGGCGCGCCGCTGGCCGGCCAGGTCGGCGTTGAAGGTGCGCACGAGGGCGTTGTTGTTCTCGATGATCGTCTCGGTGTCGGTCTCGGTAGGCCAGGACCGCTCCCACAGGGCGAACTTGGTCTTGGAGGCGAAGAAGCCCGCCGAGAGACCGGCCGCGTCCACCACGGTGAAGACCGACTCCACGGGAGCGCCAGCTGCCTCCTGCACAGTGCCTGGGATCTGCCGATCGTCGTTCCAGGTCACGCCGTGACCGCCCGTGGCGGCGTCGATGCGGC
>JARICB010000196.1 GCA_029264225.1 Nocardioides sp.
GCGCCGACCGTCACGTCGCGGCCGGCAACGGCGACAAGGTGGCCATCCACTGGGTCGGCGAACCCGACGACGACACCCGCGACATCACCTACGCCGACCTGCAGGAGCAGGTCTGCAAGGCCGCCAACGCGCTGACCGCACTCGGCGTGGAGAAGGGCGACCGCGTCGCGATCTATATGCCGATGATCCCCGAGGTCGTCATCGCGATGCTGGCCTGTGCCCGCCTCGGCGCACCGCACACCGTGGTCTTCGGCGGCTTCTCGGCCGACGCCCTGGCCTCGCGGATCACCGACTGCGAGGCCCACGTCGTCATCACCGCCGACGGCGGCTACCGCCGGGGAGCGGCAAGCGCGCTCAAGCCCGCGGTCGACGAGGCCGTCGCCAAGACTGGCGACGTGGTGCGCAACGTGCTCGTCGTACGCCGTACCGGCCAGGACGTCGACTGGGTCGAGGGCCGCGACGTGTGGTGGCACGACGCCGTCGACTCCGCACCCGCCGAGCACGAGGCGGAGATGCACGACGCCGAGCACCCGCTCTACGTGATGTACACCTCCGGCACGACCGGCAAGCCCAAGGGCATCCTGCACACCACCGGCGGCTACCTCACCGGGACGTCGTACACCCACTGGTCGGTCTTCGACCTCAAGGACGACGACGTCTACTGGTGCACCGCCGACGTCGGCTGGGTGACCGGCCACTCCTACCTCGTCTACGGCCCGCTCGCCAACGGCGCTACGCAGGTGATGTATGAAGGCACGCCCGAGAAGGGCCGCTGGTGGCAGATCATCGAGGACTACAAGGTCTCGATCTTCTACACCGCCCCGACCGCGATCCGGACCTTCATGAAGCAGGGTCGCGAGATCCCCGACGGCTACGACCTGTCCTCACTGCGGCTGCTCGGATCGGTCGGCGAGTCGATCAACCCCGAGGCCTATATGTGGTACCGCGAGGTCATCGGCGGTGAGCGCTGCCCGATCGTTGACACCTGGTGGCAGACAGAGACCGGCCAGATCCTGATCAGCCCGCTACCGGGCGTCACCGCCGGCAAGCCGGGTTCGGCGATGAAGGCCCTACCCGGCATCACGGTCGACATCGTCAACGACGAGGCGGAGTCGGTCGGCAACGGCAATGGCGGCTATCTCGTGATCCGGAAACCTTGGCCGGCCATGCTCCGCACGATCTGGGGCGACGACCAGCGGTTCAAGGACACCTACTGGTCGCGCTGGGATGGCCTCTACTTCGCCGGCGACGGCGCCAAGCTCGACGAGGACGGCGACATCTGGCTGCTCGGTCGGGTCGACGACGTCATGAACGTCTCCGGCCACCGCCTCTCCACCACCGAGATCGAGTCGGCGCTGGTGTCCCACCCCAAGGTCGCCGAGGCGGCCGTGGTGGGCGCTGCCGACCAGACCACCGGCCAGGCAGTGTGCGCCTTTGTGATCCTGCGGGACTCGGCCGGCGATGGTGGTGCTGACATCGTTGAGGAGTTGCGCAGGCACGTCGCCAAGGAGATCGGCGCGATCGCCAAGCCTCGCCAGATCATGGTCGTCGCCGAACTGCCCAAGACCCGTTCCGGGAAGATCATGCGCCGCCTGCTCAAGGACGTCGCCGAGCACCGCGAGGTCGGTGACGTGACCACCCTGGCCGACTCCACGGTGATGGATCTGATCAAGAACCAGGGAGGATCCGCCGAGGGCTGACTCTCGGCTGGTCGACAGGTCAGTCGTTGCCCGAGGTGTCGTGGCCTCGGGTGACGAGGAGCAGCACGACGGGGCCGAGCACTGCAGCGATGAGGGACGCGACCAGGATGCCGACCTTGGCGTCGCTGGTCAGCGTCTCCGAACCGGGGAACGAGAGCCCGGCGATGAACAGGGAGACGGTGAACCCGATCCCGGCCACGATGCCGAGCCCGCCCACCATCGGCCACGTGGTGCGATCCGGAAGACGAGCCAGCCCCAGCCGGACAGCGATGAAGCAGGCGAGCAGGATGCCGAGGGGCTTGCCGACCACCAGGCCGACACCGATCCCGAGCCCCACAGCGGACGTCAGCGCCTCGCCGAAGACCCCGCCACCGAGCGCGACACCGGCGTTGGCGAGAGCGAAGATCGGCAACACCAGGTAGGACGACAACGGGTGCAGCGTGGACTGGAGCCGGTCCACGATCGGGACCGACTCACCCAGCAGGAACCGCAGCCGTGCCAACTCGTCGGGGTCGAGCTCGCGGTCCGCCAGGGCGGTCTGGGCATAGCCCCGCGCCACGTCCTCCTTGAGCAACGCCCGCGCGGGCGTGATCAGGCCGATGGCTACTCCGGCGAGGGTGGCGTGCACACCCGACTGGAGCAGCGCGAACCAGACACCGACCCCGATCACGATGTAGACGGGCACCGACCAGACCTTCATCAGGCGCAGCACGACCATCACGCCGAGCAGGAGCAGCGAGATCACAAGCCACTCCAGGTGGAGTTCGCTGGTGTAGAACGCGGCGATCACGATGATCGCGCCGATGTCGTCGACGATGGCCAGCGTGAGCAGGAACAGCCGGGCCGCCGACGGGATCCGCCGCCCCAGCAGTCCCAACGCACCGACCGCGAAGGCGATGTCGGTCGCCATCGGAATGCCCCACCCGTGCCCGGCCTGCCCACCACCGGTGATCAGCAGGTAGAGGCCGGCCGGCACCAGCATGCCGCCGATTGCCGCCACGATCGGCAGCGCGGCGGTCTTGGGGTCACGCAGATCGCCGTTGACGAGCTCGTATTTGATCTCGAGGCCGACGACGAAGAAGAAGATCACCATCAGGCCGTCGTTGACCCAGTGCTGGAGTGACTCCTCGATGCGCAAGCTGCCGATGTCGAGCGCGACGGTTGTGTGCCAGAAGGCGTCGTAGGACGAAGCCCACGGGCTGTTGGCCCAGATCAGCGCGGCGGCCGCAGCGATCAGCAGCAGGAGCGAGCCCGCTACCTCGATCCGCAGGAACTCCCGCACCGGGCGAGCCACCAGTCGTGCCAGTGGCTTGTTGCTGGCCAGGTAGGAGGGGCCATTCGCCCACACGTCGTCGCGTGATCTGTCACCGGACGGGGGCGGGGGAATCGGCATGCGCGGAGGGACCTTCCGGGTCGATGACAGAGAACTCCGCGACCTGAGGGCCGCGGGCCGACCAGACTTCCCGGCACACCTGGCGCATACTCTATCGGGCTACCGTCACCGCCGGGAGTCGTGCCGCGCCTGTGTAGTGTCACAGGCTCAGACCGCGCCGTACTCTCCGAAGGACATTCACATGGCCACCTCACCGGTCAAGGACACCGATCCCACCATCGGCGCCCTTGTCATCGGCGCCAGCCGCGACATCACGACCCTGATCTCCAAGGAGATCGATCTCGCCAAGTCGGAGCTCAAGGTCAGCGTGAAGCCCGGCGGCCCCGGCCTCGGGCTCTTCGCCGGCGCCGCGTTCATCGG
>JARICB010000204.1 GCA_029264225.1 Nocardioides sp.
TACAAGTTTGCAGTGATGGCCGAAGGCCGCGCGAGCATTACTCACTACGAAACGCTTGAGGCGCACCGTTTCGCGAGTTTGCTCGAGGTGCACCTCGAGACCGGACGCACCCATCAGATCCGGGTGCACATGTCGGCCCTCAAGCACCCGTGCGTTGGCGACATCACCTACGGCGCCGACCCGTCGCTGTCGCGGCGCCTCGGACTGGAACGCCAGTGGCTGCACGCGATGAAGCTCGGCTTCGAGCACCCCGAGTCTGGTGACTTCGTCGAATACGAGTCGAGTTACCCGCCAGATCTTGCCCACGCCCTCGAGGTCATCCGAGATGAGCACTGACCTCACCCTGCGACGTGCCACGACGATCGATCTGCCCGAGGTCGCGGAGGTCTACCTCGCGGCTCGTGGCGTGGCGGCCATGCCGCCCGAGATCCATCCGCCGCACGAGGTCCGGGCGTGGGTGTGCTCGTGGGATCTCGAGAGCCGTGACGTCTGGCTGGCCGAGCTCGGTGGCTCGCTCGTCGGCTTCGCCAACCTGACCCCGACCTGGCTCGATGGGCTCTACGTCGCCCCGCAGGCTCAGCGCTGCGGAGTCGGCAGCGCTTTGGTGGAGTTGGTCAAGAGCCAGCGGCCCGCTGGTGTCGGGCTGTGGGTCTTCGAGATGAATACGCCGGCTCGTGACTTCTACGCCCAGCACGGCTTCGTCGGGTTGGAGCACACCGACGGCTCGGCCAACGACGAGCACACCCCGGACCTGAAAATGGTGTGGCCCGGCTCCGACCCGCTGGCCTACTTCCGCTCGATGATCGACGACGTCGACCTGGTGCTCGGCGACGTACTCGCGCGTCGCTCCGCCCTGACCCGCGTCGTACAGCAGCACAAGCGGGCCGCCTCGGCCGTTGCTGATCCGGCACGCGATGCCGCGCGGGAGCAGGCCATCGTCGATCGGGTGGCTGCGATCGTGCCCGAGCTCGGCCCGGAAAGGGTCGCCCGAATCGTGCACACCATCATTACCGAATCGATCGATGCCAGCCGGGAGTGAGTGGTTCGGCCGCCCCCCTGGGCGCTACCGAACAGCACCAGTGACAGTGCGGGTGACAGCTAGCCTGTGGCCATGCAGATGAGCGGTGACATCGCCGAGCGCTACCTCGACTTCGCGACGTACGCCGAGGACGACTCGCCGTGCTTCACCGAGTGGGCCAGGGGAGTGGCGAAGGATGCTGAGATCCACCGCTGGCTGGGCGATCTGCCGGAGCTCAAGCAGCAGCCCAACCTGGTCTTCGCCGCGGCTCGTTGGCACGGCGCCGAGGCGCCGAGCGGGTACGCCGCGTTGAAACGCACTCTCGTAGAGCACGAGGTCGAGGTCAAGGCGACGATCCGTGAACGGGCCACCCAGACCAACGAGGTCGGACGACTCGCGACACTGCTGCCGCTCTTCGCCCGGGTCGCCGTGGAAGCCGCGAGCCCACTGGCGCTGATCGAGGTAGGTGCCAGTGCTGGTCTGTGCCTCTACCCGGACCGCTACGACTACGCCTGGCCACCTCTCGGTGAGCTGACGGGGTCGGATGGACCGACGCTGAGTGCGCAGACCACGGGTCGGTGGGAGATCCCTACGACCTACCCGAGGATCGCCTGGCGTGGGGGAGTGGACCTCAATCCCCTCGATGTGCACGATGAACAGGCGATGGCGTGGCTGACCACCCTCATCTGGCCCGAGCAGGACGAGCGCCGTAACCGCCTGGTGCAGGCCATCGAGATCGCCCGGTCGGACCCACCGACTCTCCTACGTGGTGACCTGTTCGACGAACTGCCCGCACTGATTCACGAGGCAGCCGGACACGGGACGCCGGTGGTGTTCCACAGCGCCGTCATCGCCTATCTGGAGGCCGAGGCTCGGGAAAGCTTCCATGACCTGATGATGGGCGTGGTCGATGCCGGGGAATGCCGCTGGGTGAGCAACGAGGCGGCAGCCGTCCTGCCCCGGATGGCAGGTGGTCTCGACGTCCCCGCTGGCCGCTTCGTCCTAGGTCTGGACGGCCGTCCGGTGGCGCTGACACACGGTCACGGGCACGCTCTCGACTGGCTCTGAAACGACGCTGGGTGTCTTGTCGGAGGGGGATGCCACACTGACGTAGGCTGGCGTTCTTCCCCTCAGACGCGTCCGCGACAACCCCGGAACGCGTGCGTTCCTGCGACCCCCCGGAAGGTGCGGAAGACCCCCTCATGGCGGCCGGCTCCAGCGACAACTTCGTGCATCTGCACGTGCACACCGAATATTCGATGCTCGACGGCGCGGCCCGACTCAAGGACCTCGCCCAACGCACGGCCGAGTTGGGCATGCCAGCTGTTGCCATGACCGACCACGGCAACGTCTTCGGTGCCTACGAGTTCTACAAGCAGTGCACCGACGCTGGCGTGAAGCCGATCATCGGCATGGAGGCCTACTTCACCCCCAACATCAGCCGGTTCGAGCGCAAGCGGGTCAACTTCTACAAGGGCGGTCCCGACGACGTCTCGAGCCGCGGCGCCTATACCCACATGACGTTGCTCTCCGAATCCACCGAAGGCATGCGCAACCTGTTCCGGCTCTCCACCGGGGCGTGGCGCGACGGCTTCTTCCAGCACCCGCGCGCCGACCGTGAACTGCTGGCCCAGCACAGCACCGGCATCATCGGAACGACCGGCTGCCCCAGTGGTGAGGTGCAGGTCCACCTGCGACACGGCAACTACGCCGCTGCCCGGCAGACCGCCGCCGACTACCAAGAGATTCTTGGGCGCGACAACTACTTCCTCGAGTTGATGGACCACGGCCTCGACATCGAGAACCGGGTGCGCGACGGACTGTTGACCCTGGCCAAGGATCTTCGGATCCCGCTGCTGGCCACCAACGACTCGCACTACGTGCGGCAGGAGGATGCCAAGTCCCAGGAGCATCTGCTCTGCATCAACTCCGGCTCCACGATGGACATTCCGGCCGGTGACGGCCCGGGGCAGCGCTTCGCCTTCTCCGGCGACGGCTACTACCTCAAGTCACCCGCCGAGATGCGGGCCCTGTGGGTCGACAGATACGACCTGCGCGAGGCCTGCGACAACACGCTGTGGATCGCCGAGCGCTGCGACGTCGCCTTTACCGAGGGCAACGGCACCTACATGCCGCGCTTCCCCTGCCCCGAGGGTGAGACCGAGGAGACCTGGCTGGTCAAGGAGGTCGATCGGGGCCTGCACGTCCGCTACCCGGGCGGCATCCCCGACGACGTCCGCAAGCAGGCCGACTTCGAGGTCGACGTCATCACCCAGATGGGCTTCCCGGGCTACTTCCTGGTGGTCGCCGACTTCATCAACTGGGCCAAGAACAACGGAATCCGGGTCGGCCCCGGCCGTGGTTCGGGGGCCGGCTCGATGGTCGCCTACGCGATGCGGATCACTGACCTCGACCCGCTGGTCCACGGCCTGATCTTCGAACGGTTCCTCAACCCCGACCGCGTCTCGATGCCCGACTTCGACATCGACTTCGACGAGCGTCGTCGCGGCGAGGTCATCAAGTATGTCTCCGACAAATATGGCGACGAGCGCGTCTCCTACATCGTCACCTACGGCACCATCAAGGCCAAGCAGGCGGTCAAGGACTCCTCGCGCATCTTGGGTTACCCGTTCGCGATGGGTGACCGGATCACCAAGGCGATGCCTGCTGCGGTGATGGGCAAGGACGTGCCGCTCCAGGAGATCTTCAACTCCGAGCACAAGCGCTACGGCGAGGGTGGCGAGTTCCGCTCGCTCTACCAGGGTGACAACGACGTCAAGAAGGTCGTCGACACCGCGATGGGCATCGAAGGCCTGAAGCGGCAATGGGGCGTCCACGCGGCCGGCGTGATCATGTCGAGCGAGCCGCTGCTCGACATCATTCCCATGCTCAAGCGTCCCGCCGACGGCGCGATGATCACCCAGTTCGACTACCCCACGTGTGAGTCGCTGGGGCTGATCAAGATGGACTTCCTGGGGCTGCGCAACCTCACGGTGCTCGACGACGCGGTCAAGAACATCGCCGTCAACCGAGGCGAGGAGATCGTCCTCGAGGACCTCCCGCTGACCGACGAGGCCACCTACGGACTGCTCCAACGTGGCGACACTCTCGGGGTCTTCCAACTCGACGGCGGCCCCATGCGCTCGCTGCTGCGCTCCATGCGCCCCGACACCTTCGAGGACATCTCGGCGGTCGGTGCCCTCTACCGGCCGGGACCGATGGGCGCTGACTCGCACAACAAATATGCCCGCCGCAAGACCGGCCGGGAGCCGGTCGAGCCGTTGCACCCCGAGCTCGCGGAGGCCCTCGAGGATGTGCTCGGCGAGACCTACGGCCTGATCGTCTATCAGGAGCAGGTGATGGCGATCGCGCAGAAGCTCGCGGGCTACACACTGGGTCAGGCCGACATCCTGCGTCGAGCCATGGGCAAGAAGAAGAAGGAAGAGCTGGACAAGCAGTTCGCCGGTTTCTCGGCGGGGATGACCGAGCGCGGCTACTCCCCGGGCGCGATCAAGGCGCTGTGGGACACCCTGCTGCCCTTCTCCGACTACGCCTTCAACAAGGCTCACTCCGCTGCCTACGGACTCGTCTCCTACTGGACGGCCTACCTCAAGGCCAACTACCCGGCCGAATACATGGCCGCGCTCCTTACCTCGACCCGCGACGACAAGGACAAGTCGGCGATCTACCTCAATGAGTGCCGCCGGATGAAGATCCAGGTGCTCCCGCCCGACGTCAACGAGTCGCATGCCAACTTCACCCCGGTCGGCACCGACATCCGCTTCGGTCTGACCGCCATTCGCAACGTAGGCGCCAATGTCGTCGACGGCATCGCGACGGCGCGAGCCGAGCAGGGTCGCTACACCGACTTCAACGACTTCATGGCCAAGGTGCCGGTCCACGTATGCAACAAGCGGGTGATCGAGTCGCTGATCAAGGCCGGCGCGTTCGACGAGATGCTGCACAAGCGGCGCGCCCTGGTCACGATCCATGAGAACGCCGTCGACCAATACATCGACATCAAGAAGAACGAGGCGATCGGTCAGGATTCGCTCTTCGGTGGCCTTGACGAGGCCGATGGCGGGTTCGGCGTCAATGTTGCGATCCCCGACATCGACGACTGGGACAAGATGACGCTGCTCGGCCACGAGCGGGAGATGCTCGGCCTCTACGTCTCCGATCACCCGCTCCTGGGCCTGGAGCACGTGCTGTCCCAGGGCACCGACTGCACCATCGGCCAGTTGATGCTCGACGAGGAACGCCCGCACGGCAGTACTTTGACGGTCAGTGGCCTGGTGACCAGCGTGCAGCGCAAGATCACCAAGAAGGGCGACTCCTGGGCGACGGTGACCCTGGAGGATCTTGACGGTGCCATCGAGGTGTTGCTCTTCCCGAGCGCCTACCAGTTGGCCTCGCCGCACCTGGTGGAGGATGCGATCATCCGAGTCAAGGGTCAACTGTCCCGAGACAAGGACCAGCCCGAGCTCCGGGCCCAGGAGGTCAGCGTCCCGGACCTCTCGGACGGTCCGTCAGGCCCGGTCGCGGTCAACCTGCCGCAGACCCGGATCAACCCCGGCGTCGTCGAAAGTCTGAAGGACGTGCTTGCTACCCACCCCGGCGTGACGGAGGTGCTCCTCAACGTGCGGATGCGTGACAAGACCATCGTGCTCAAGGTGGGCGATCACCATCGGGTGACGCCCTCGCCGGCCCTTTTTGCCGATCTCAAGCAGCTCCTCGGACCGGGGTGCCTGTCCGGATGAGCCGTCGTGTGCTGGCAGTGCTCGTGCAAGCGGCTGTGACGGTGGCACTGCTTGCTGTCGTGGGCGCCGTCGGCGGCGTCGTGTGGCAGCAAGTCTGGACACCACCGTCGGGGCTCGCCTACCAGGGCAGCTGGATCCTGGATCCGGCCGGGCCGGACTACGCGTTCTCTGGCACCGGTTGGTATGTCTTGGTGGCGTTGCTGGCGGGCTCGCTGAGTGCGGGCGTCATCGCGTGGGCCTGGCCCCGGCGCGAGTTGACGACCCTGGTTGCGATCGCGGTGGGCTCGGTCCTGGCGGGCTGGCTGATGTTCCACGTCGGCCACGCCCTCGGCCCGGCGGATCCGCAGTTGCTGGCGGCCGATCAACCCGACTTCACCCAGATCCCGGGCAGCCTGCTGGTGGCCGGGAGTGACGCGACACCCCGGTTGTTCGGCTTCGAGTCGAGTGTCTTCACTGCGTTCCCCATGGGTGCACTGGTGGCGAGTGTCTTCGTGTTTCTTGTCTCGCCGGCTCGTCGACAAAGGGCGAGTGAGACGTCGCTGGCTGGGTAGGCTGCTGGGATGTCCAACACCACACCTACCGGGCCTGACAGCCCGGAACACCTCACGTCCGCAGCGGGTAGCCCCGTCTCCGCTCCGGAGCGCAACTCCGACAACCGCAAGCGCCTGATCGCCCTCGGCGCCCTGGCCGGCCTGGTCGTCGTCGGCGGTGGCGTGGCCTGGGCCG
>JARICB010000403.1 GCA_029264225.1 Nocardioides sp.
GCGACCCCGACCTCGCCAAGGGTCGGTGGACGAAGTCGGAGTCGCTGAGTGGAGTCTGCTGGCCGCTCTGAGGCGCAGCTCAGTCGAGCGTGACGGCCGAGATGGTCACGGCTTCCTTGGGTGCTCCGTCTGGGCCTCCGTCGGCGGTGCCCTTCTTGGCAACCTGCTGAAGGATCTTGACCCCGGCCTCGTCGACCTGGCCGAACACGGTGTAGTCGGGGGGCAGCGAGGAGGAGTCGTCATAGACGAGGAAGAACTGCGAACCGCCGGAGTCGGGGGCCTGGGTCTTCGCCATCGCGAGTGTGCCGGGTCCGTAGGTCTCCGAGCCGTCGGCCTCGTCGGCGATCGTGTAGCCGGGGCCGCCCATGCCGCTCGCGGTCGGGTCGCCGCACTGGAGCACGAAGATTCCCTCGGTGGTCAGACGGTGGCACTGGGTGTCGTCGAAGTAGTTCTGCTCGGTCAGGGACACGAAACTGTTCACGGCGCAGGGTGCCTGATCGGCGTCGAGGGTGGCGTTGATGTCACCTGCGCTGGTCGCGATCGTGACCGGGATCTCGCCGGTCTGGGTGGTCTCGGCCGGCGGGGGCGTAGCGGCCTTGGCGGGCTCGGACCCGTCGTCGGGATATGCGCACTCGACCCCGCCTGCTGCAGGCTCATCAGCCTCGTTGCCACACGAGGCGAGCAGGGACAGGCAGGCCAGGGTCGCCGTAACGGCGACGAGTCGCTTCAACATGCCTCAGATCGTAGGGGAGACTTCGCGGTGGGTGTTGCGGCTCCCCAGATCAGTTCGTTGCGGCTCCCCACGTCAGTCGTTGCGGCTCCCCACATCAGTTACCGAACAGTCCCGTTGCCCAAGGTGCCACCCCACGACCCGACTGTTCGGTAACGCGGAATGGAGGGGAAATGGAGGGGAGATGGAGGGGAGGCGTGGAAGGATCTGAACTCCACGCCAAAGACGGGATCGCCATGAAAGCTGATCATTACGACTCGTTCGCCGAGAGCTACACGCGGGAGAACGACACCGGGCTGTTCAACGCCTACTACGCACGACCCGCGATGATCGAGCTGGCGGGGGATGTGGCCGGCCGCAGCATTCTGGACGCGGGTTGCGGAGCGGGGCCGCTCGCGGCGGACCTGATTGATCGAGGCGCACAGGTCACTGGTTTCGACTCGAGCCCGGCGATGGTGGCGCTGGCGCGGCGTCGGCTCGGGGACGACGCCACTGTGCTCGTGGCCGACATCGCCGCGCCGCTGCCATTTCGAACGGGGGAGTTCGATGACGTGGTGGCATCCCTGGTGCTGCACTACCTCGAGGACTGGTCAGGCCCGCTGGGTGAATTACATCGCGTGTTGAAGCCGGGTGGGCGACTGATTCTCTCGGTGAACCATCCGGTGATTCGCCCGGTCGTCTACCCGGACGAGGACTATTTCGTCATCTCGTCGTACACCGAGGACTACACGTTCGACGGCGAGACCGCCTACCTGACCTTCTGGCACCGACCGTTGCACGCGATGACCGACGCATTCACTCGGGCCGGTTTCAAGATCTCGGTCATCAGCGAGCCGCCGTTCCTGCCCGACACGCCGCAAGAACTGTTGCCGGCTGGCATCGGGGATCGAACGTCGTTCCTCTGCTTCCTGTTCTTCGTCCTGGATGTCGCTTTCCAGGATAGGTGAGACGCCACCAGACAGTTGACACGCGCCTAAGCGTGAGCCGGGCTTGACCCCGTTTCAAAGAAGTTGAACTCATACCTGAACTGGGTCCCTGGGAAGCCGTCCGTTTCAGCGAAGTTGGAACGGGCGTGCACTCGGATGGCGCACCTGCGTGCGCTTGTCCGCGGTACAACCGTGCTCGTGTTGAAGTTTTTCAGTCGACACGTAGGCCGAGCGCACGAGACTCGTCGAAGTACTGACTCGCTTCCTGGGTCTGGCCGTTGCTCGCATAGAGAACTCCGAGGTTATGCAGTGCTCCGGCGCGCACTTCGTTGTCCTGAGGGATAAGTCCCCTCGCGACCATCTCAGAGTTGCAGAGAGCATTGGAGGCCTGCTGCAAGTCACCGACTGCGAAGTACAGAACCCCCAGGTTGTTGAGCACCTTGGCGTGCAGCAGTTTGCTAGCACCACTGTCAGATTGCTCCAGGAGGGCGTTCGCGGCCCGAACTAACGGCTCAAACGCCATCCCGGTGTTAGTCTCGTTAATCCAGTTCTCGCCCATCTCCAGGATGTTGCGCATCAGGTCCGTGCCTAATGCTGCGTCGACTTTCGGGTCCCCGATTCGCCCCTCAGCAGCCGGGACACCAGCGATGTAGAGACTGGTCATTCGCACCTCCACTTGGTCTCTTTCCAGCAACCCTAGATCCACATGCGGGTCTGGGTGGCCGAAGACCGCAAAGTTCCCTTTCGTGGGAGCCGCCAGCCGAACTTGCTTGCGCGTAGACCGAGCCAGTAGCCGGGCGACAACCGCCCGAGAAGGACCGCGCACGATGGGAGCAGTGCGCTGCGATGACTGGGACGACTGCGGCGATCAGGCGATTCACTGGAGATTCACCAAGACCAAGGAAGTGGGTCGCGATTCACCATGTGCTACGTATTCACGCAGCGGCGCGGCTCCGAAGCCGGTCGATGCCCTCGACAAGCACCCACC
>JARICB010000244.1 GCA_029264225.1 Nocardioides sp.
CACGACGGTCTCGGATCGCGCTGTGCAGACGGCCCCTGACCTTGGCCTGGCTGGCCGGAAGCGCCGGCGGCAGGCCGAGGCCGCCCACCGCGCTGGCCGTGCGCACGGCTCGGGTGATCGCGCCGAACGAGCGCCGTGCGCCGCTCACACCGCGCTCGGCGCCCACCTCGAAGATGTGGGTCAGTGCGGTGTCGAGGTCCCAACCGTCCCGTTCGGGCAGGTCGAGCTGACCGGTCACGTAGGCCTGCGCAGCACCGAGCTCGCCCGGATGCCACAGAAGACGACGTAGCGCCTCGGGGGATCTGAGCACGACCACCGGTGCATCCTCGGGGCCGGCGACCGAGCCGTCCCATACCTGCAGCCGGACCGGGAGATCACCGCCGATGAAGGGTCGGGCCGCCTCAGCCAGCCGGTGCGCTAGCCCGGCTGGGGTGATGGGGGACTCCTTGGCGGTGGCAGCCATCGACTACTGCTCCTTGGCGAAGGTCAGCTGTTGCACGTTGATGTAGCCGCTGGCGAAACCGGCCCGGGAGTAGGCCAGGTAGAAGTGCCACATGCGCATGAAGAGGTCGTCGAAGCCGAGCGCGACCACCCGTTCGTGGCTGGCCAGGAACGCCTCGTCCCATCGCCGCAACGTCTCCGCGTAGTGGCTGCCGAACTCCAGTCGCCCGACCCTGCGCAGCCGGGTATGTGTCGAGGTGACGTCGTCGATGACCTCCACGCTGGGTAGGAAGCCGCCCGGGAAGACGTATTTGTTGATCCACGTCTGAGTGCCTCGGGTGGCGAGCATCCGGTCGTGGGGCATCGTGATCGCCTGGATCGCTACCCGCCCCCCGGGTGCCAGCACATGGTCGATCGTTTCGAAGTAGGTCGCCCAGAACTCATGGCCGACTGCCTCGATCATCTCGACGCTGAGCACGGCGTCGTACGCCGCCGCGTAGACCGGCTCGCCCAGCGCCCGGTAGTCCTTCAGCTCGATCTGGACCTGGTCGCTCAAGCCGGCATCGGCCACCCGCTGTTCGGCCAGCTCGAGCTGCTCCACGGAGAGCGTGACCGAGTGCACTCGGGCGCCGCGGCGGGCTGCCCGCATGGCGAGCTCGCCCCAGCCGGTGCCGATCTCCAGCACCCGGCTGCCGTCGGTGACCCCGGCCTGGTCGAGGAGGCGCTCGATCTTGCGGCCCTGGGCGGCAGCGAAGTCGGGGCCGTGGCCGCGCTCACTGTCGTTGTCGGTGGGGTCTGGTGGAGTGGCAATCAGGTGCGGACCGAGGCCACCCGCGTCCTGGGACGCGGCAGCGAGGGAGGTGTCGAAGAGGGCCGCGGAATAGCTGAGGGTCTCGTCGAGGAACAGTGCGAAGAGGTCGTTGGACAGGTCGTAGTGGTGGGCAATGTTGGCCTGGCTGTTGGCCGCGGTGCTCCGCTGGTGGCGGGGAGTGCGGTGGGTGACGAAGGCCCGCGCGCGCTGCAACGACTCGGGGACCAAGGTAGCGATCCGGGCCGCGGGCACGGTCAGGAAGCCGGCCAGGTCGTCGGCATCCCAGGCGCCGGTGAGGTAGGCCTCACCGAAGCCGATCAGACCGTCGCGACCGATGCGGGCGTAGAACTCATCGGGGCGGTGGATGCTCATGCGTGGTCCACCACGGCCCAGGATGCGGCCGACTCCGCGGTGGTCGGGGGACTCCTCGACGGTGACGTCGAGGCGACGGATCGCAGCGGCGAACAGTCGACGCGCGACGGCGGCCGACACGACGGTTCGGGCCCCGGAGGGCACCTCTTCGAGGGAGGGCAGCCGGCTCACGCCGGGGCGAGATTCGAGACTGGTCATCGGACACCGTCCTGGTGGTGGGGAGGTCGAGGAAGGATGGGGAGTCGGCGCGCCCAGAGCCAGATGCCGTGGGCGCGAATGAGGGCGCTTCCGCGCAGGGCGGAGCCGAGGCTGCGCCAGCCGGAGGAGTGCGTCCGGTGCCCGGAGACGCTGGCACTGAAGGGCGAGCCGTCCTCGGTGTGCAGGGTGACAGCCACCTGCAGTCGATCGGTCGGTATCGCTACGACGATCTCGTAGTGCCCGTCGACGCCGTGGAAGGGGGAGACATACATCGACTTCTCGGCCCGGGCCCGGCCTTGGGCGTCGGGGTGGACGAGATAGGCGTGCCGGTCGCCGTAGGTGTTGTGCACCTCGACCACTACTGCGGCCTGGTTGCCATCGGCCGCGAAGCACCAGAAGACCGAGATCGGATTGAAGCAGTAGCCCAGGGAGCGAGGATTCGCGGCCATCAGGATCCGACCGCCGGTGAGGTCGATGTCGTTCTCGGCCAGGAAGGCGTCGAGGTTCGCCCGGATGGAGGCAGCGGGGGAGCCGAGGTGGTCGCGCGACTCGAAGCGGGCCAGCACCCCGCGCTGGGGCAGATCGTCGAGGTCCACCAGCCACAGGTGTGAACGGTTCTCGAAGGAGCGCTTGAACGGCGTACGCCGGGTGTGGCGAATGGTGGTCTCGAAGAGGCCCGGCTCGACCAGGCGGGCCGCGGACTCCGGTGCGGCGGGCCAGGTCAGACCGAGGTGGGTGGCAGCACCCAGCCCCGAACGCGCGCCGTCCTCGTGGAAGCCCCACCCGTGATAAGCGCCGGCAAAGGCCACTCGGTCGCTGTTGATCGAAGGCAGCCGACGTTGCGCAGCCACCGACGCGGGGGTGTAGAGCGGGTGCTCGTAGTCCATCCGGTCGATCACTGAGGCCGGATCGATCAGGTGCTCGCCACCGAGGGTGACCAGGTAGTGGGTCTGGGTCGGCAGCCGCTGCAACCGAGTCAGGTCGTAGGTCACGGTGACGTCTCCGGTCGCAGTGGCGGGCCGCCGGAAGTTCCAGCTGGATCGGGCACCGGTAGCGCGGGGCAGGAGCGAGGTGTCGGTGTGCAGGAGGGCGGTGTTCGCGGTGTAGGGGAGGGCGCCGAGCACCTCACGCTGCGCACGGCTCGGTGACTCCAGCATGCTCAGCGCCTGTGCCGGGTGGGTCGCGATCACGACCGCGTCGAAGGCGTGGACTGCCCCGTTGCCGTCGGTGACCTCGACGGAGTCGGGGAGCTCGCGGATCGAGGTGACCTTGGTGTTCGTCCGGACCGACTGCAGCGCGGCAGCCACAGCAGCGACGTAGGTGCCCGAGCCGCCCGTGACCGTGCGCCATTGGGGTGAGCCAAAGATAGCGAGCATCCCGTGGTGCTCCAGGAAGGTGAACAGGTAGCGCGCCGGGTATTCCAGCGACGTCTCGGGGTCGCACGACCAGACGGCGGCGACGAGCGGCTCCACGAAGTGTCGGATGAAATGGGCGTCGAAGTCGCCGGCCCGAAGAAATTCGCGCAGCGTCTGGTCGACGGGTGCTGCCTCGGTGGGGGGTGACTCGGGTGCTGCCAGCAGGGCCCGGGCCTGGCGGTGGAAGCGAGGGATCGCGGCCAACATGCGCCAGTGGTCGGCAGACCTGATCGAGGCCCTGGTCGCGAACAACCCCTTGGCACCCAGCGCTCCGGCGTACTCGACTCCGGTGCTCTGATCGGAGACCGACAAGGACATTTCGGAGGGCTGGGTGGCGATGTCGAGCTCCGCGAAGAGTCGCAACAGAGTCGGGTAGGTGCGCCGGTTGTGCACGATGAAGCCGGTGTCGATGCGCAACTCACCACCGGGCGCGGGCACGACATGGGTATCGGCATGCCCGCCGAGGCGGTCGTCGGCTTCGAACAGGGTGACGTGGGCCGTGCGGGACGCGACGTAGGCGGCGGTAAGGCCTGCTACCCCCGACCCGACGACTCCCACGCGACGCGCGGGGGTCGCCATGGTCACGTCGCCTTGGAGAAGTCGAAGAGGGCGATCGGCTCGGTGGTGGGCTCCGGTGAGCCACCCTCGGGTTCGACGGTGATCCCTGCCGCGGTCGCGGCAGCGGCGTCGCCGTCCAGGACCAACTGATTGTCCTCACCCGGCGGCATCAGCCCTGCGGGAATCATTGCGCCCTCGTCGTTCTGGAGCCAGATCGCGAACACCTTGCCCGAGGGTGCCGGAGCCATGTCCTTTGTGGTGATGACGGCCAGCCCCATCGACTCCGAGCGGGTCACAGTCGCACTACCGGCTGCGCCGAGATCGACGGCCACCGATTCGGCGTCCTGCGAGCTCAGCACCTGCTCGGCCGCGGTCAGCGAACCCTGTCCGGTGGGCGTCCAGGGCTGCCAGATTGCGGCACTGATGCCGAGAACGGCCAACAGTGAGGCGGCCACCAGCAGTGGCAGCCAGCGTCGTCGGGGGGTGGTGGTGGGTCGGACGGGTGGGATCGGTCGGACTTGGGAGATGCCGGCCAGTACGGCGGCGCGCAGCGCAGGAGGTGGAGTCACCGCGGTGGTCTCGGAAAGGAGGGCGGCCGTTTCCTGCAGGCTCGCGGTCTCGGTCCGACAGTCGCCGCACTCGCTCAGGTGTCGTTCGAACTGGGCACGCTCGAACTCGTCGACGGCATCCAGGGCGTAGGCGCCCGAGAGCTTGTGAATGTCGTTCATGACGCAACTCCCAACGCATCGCGCAACCGGATCAAGCCGTCCCGGATGCGGGTCTTGGCAGTGCCGATGGGCACCTCGAGCATCGTTGCCACCTCTGTATGTGTGTAGCCGCCCAGGAATGCCAGTTCAACGGCTTCGCGCTGGACGTTGGTCAAGGCTGCGACCGCACCCCGAACTCGCTGGGCATCCAGCGAAGTGTGGGCCGCCTCGACCGTGGTGTCGCGTTCGGTCGGCTGGCTCTCGCGGTGGTAGACCTCGTCGCGTGCGCTGGCGGCCTCCGCGGATCGAACCCGGTCGACGGCCTTGCGGTGCACGATGGTCAGCAACCAGCCCATGAGACTGCCACGGGCGGGGTCGAAGCGGGTGCTGGTGCGCCACGCGTCGAGGTAGGCCTCTTGGACGACCTCTTCGGCATGGGCGGGGTTGCGGACCACTCGCAGCGCGAGGCCGTAGGCACGGGCCGATGTGGCGTCGTACAACTCCGCGAAGGCGCCCTCGTCACCACGACCGGAGCGTTGCATGAGCTCGGCCAGGTGGCTGTTGGGGCCGGCGCCCGCCGGGGTGCCCTCCGCAGAGGGCTCCCCGGCGGGAACGGACTTGAGATGATCCACGACACTGAGTCCTTTGCTGGTCTAGTAGCCAACAATCACATGGTGGGCATCATGACGGTGTCAATAACGTAGACCGTTGCGTTGGCCGTGGGGATGTTGCCGCAGATGATCTTGGCCTGCTCCTCGGTGTCGGCGGTGAAGGTCTCGTCCGAACCCTCGACCGTGAGCTCGTCCTTGTTGAGCGTCTCGAACGTGCCGGCCAGGTTGTCCGGGCTCAGCTGCTCGCCCACGACGTGGTGGGTCAGGATGGCGGTCAGCATCTCCTTGTCGGCGAGGACTGCCTTCAGCGTCTTCGGCGGGAGCTTGGCGAACGCGTCGTTGGTGGGCGCGAACACGGTGATGCCCTCGGAGGAGTTGAGGGTGTCGACCAGGCCAGCCTTCGTGACGGCCGTGACGAGAGTCGTGAGCAGCGGGTTGGCGGACGCGGCGGTGGCGACCGGATCGGTGGCCATGCCGTTGAAGGAGCCGGCACCGTCGGCCGGGACGGCAGCGCAGCCCTCACCGAAGGTCTCGGCACCGGCGTCGGAGGCCATGTCGGACGAGTCGTCGGTCATACCGTCGTCGTCGGTCATCGCGTCGTCGGAGGGGGTGTCGCTGGCCGACGGGGTGGAGCTGCTGTCGCTGGCGCTGGTGTCGTCATCGCTGCCACAGGCAGCCAAACCGAAGGACATGGTCAGGGCGAGAGCAGCGAGACCGGAGTTGCGAGCAATGCGGTTCATGAGAGGTGCCTTTCGTCAGGGGCTCCGCAGCGTTTGCCACTGGGAGGCTTTCCATGGGGTGTTCGCTGCACCAGGCCAGTCGGATTGGTGAAGTTGAAAAGAGAATCAGCCAACGTTGACGGCGATCTCCTGGATGCCGCTCGAGCCTTCGGGGAAGGGCGTCATCCGGGCGGCCGTCTGCACGTCGCCGTCCTTGTTCGTGGCGCGGCTGGCCACGAAATGCTGGCCCGGCTCGGCGTCCCACTCGAGATACCACTGACGCCAGTAGTCGTTGCCCGCGTCGGCGCCCAGGGTGGCGGGCTGCCAAGGACCGCCGTCGATGCGCACCTCCACCCCTTCGATGCCCACTCCCTGGGCCCAGGCGACGCCACCGATGAACGTGCGGCCGGGGTCGTTGTCGGAGAGTGGCTTGGGGGTATCGATCCGGCTGGAGATCTTGATCGGCGCCTCGGTGGCCCAGTCGCGGTCGGTCCAGTAGGACGATTCCTGGTCATAGGTCGTCAGCGTCATCTTGGTGATCCACTTGCAGGCACTGACGAAGCCGTAGAGGCCGGGCACCACCATCCGCACCGGAAAGCCGTTCTCGCGCGGCAGGGGTTCGCCGTTCATCCCGAAGACGATCATCGAGTCGCGCCCGTCCGTGGCCACGCTCAGCGGCGTGGAGATGGTCATCCCGTCGACGTCGGTCGAGATGATCTGGTCAGCGCCGGTCCGGGAGATGCCGGCCAGGGCGAGCACGTCGCTGAGGCGTACGCCGAGCCAGCGGGCGGCACCGACGTAGGGCCCGCCAACATCGTTGGAGACACAGGTCAAGGTGATGTCGCGCTCGATCACCTCGAGCTCATAGAGGTCGGCCAGCGTCAGGGTGACCTCCTTGTCGACGTCACCGTCGATGGTCAAGGTCCACGAGTCGGCGTCCACGATCGGCAACGAGAGTCGGGTGTCGACCCGGTAGAAGTCGGCTGTCGGCGTGCGGAACGGCGAGATGCCGTCGATCTTCTGCTCGAGTCCGACGGGCAGCGGCGTCGTCTTCGTCGCGACGCTCGGCAGGTCGATGTCGGTGCCCTTGAGTCGGTAGGAAGCCACCCAGCGCCCAGCGCTACCGAAGGCGGCGGCGGCCACGGCCAGTCCGCCGGCCGCCAGCAGCACGCCGCGACGGCTGGGACCCGAGGAGGCGGATTCCTCACCGGACCTCTCCAGTCGGAGCAGGCCGGCGAGAGCCACGACACCGACCGCGGCCGCGACCAGGCTCGGGAGCAGGTCAAGAGGACCGGCCGCAGGCCGGAGCAGGGCCAGGACGCCGGCCAGGACGGCGAGGGCAGCGATCATCAGCAGGCCGGGGAGGAGCCAGCGCGCCGCGATCACCCCCGCAATCCCGGCAAGTACCAGCACCCCGAGCATGACCGACCCGATCAGGATCGCCTTGTCGGCCGACCCGAACGTGCGGATCGCCCATTCCTTGAGGGGGGTGGGCGTCAGGTCGATCACCGTCGAGCCCACGGCAAGTACGGGGGAAGCGGCCGGAACCGTCAGGGCCGCCACCAGGTGGGCGACCGCGACGCCCGTGAGCGCTGCGAGGACGCCGTACAGGGCATGGAGGAGTCGAGTCGTCATGTGGTGTCTTCGTCACGGAGTGGCCAGCGGATTGCGAGCCGCTCGCAAACCCCGTCTTTCAGCAGGCCCCGTGCTGCGGCAGGATGGCGCCATGACCGAACTGGTGCACTACGACGTAGCCGATGCCGTCGCGACCATCACCCTCGACAGCCCCGGCAATCGCAACGCCCTCAGCAAGCAGCTGATTACCGAGCTGTTCGAAGGACTGGAGCGCGCTGCCGCCGATGACGCAGTGCGGGTCGTGCTGATCCAGAGCTCCGGGAAGGTCTTCTGCTCCGGGGCCGACATGACCGAGGCAGGAGGCGACGACATGGCGCTCGGTGTGCGCCGGATCGTCGACCTGCAGCGGCTCATCGTGACCCTCGACAAGCCGGTCGTCACCGCCAACCTCGGCGCCGTCAGGGCCGGTGGCATCGGCATCATCGCCGCCGCCGACGTCGCGATCAGCGCCGAGGAGGCCACCTTCGCGCTGACCGAGGTCAAGCTGGGCCTGGCTGCGGCGATCATCAGCCTGACCGTCCACCACCGGATGAACCCGCGTGCCGCTGCCCTCACCACGCTGGGCGGCGAAGTGTTCAGCGGTGCCGACGCGGCGGCGTACGGGCTGATCACCAAGGCCGTGCCCGCCGATCGCCTCGATCAGGAGGTGGCCGCCGTGTGCGCCTCGCTGGCCTCCGGTGCGCCCCAGGGGCTGCGGGAATCCAAGCGGATCCTCAACCGCGACCTGATCGAGCGCATCGACGCCCTCGGCGAGGAGATGGCCGCGCTCAGTGCCACGCTGTTCGCCTCCGATGAGGCCCGGGAAGCGATGACGGCGTTCTTGAGTCGTAAGAAGTAGCGCTCCCGGGTTGCTCTTTCGCGGGTAGCCCCACCCCGTGGTTGCTTCACCATGTTAAGTAGGGAAGCCGTCACTTCGCACACCGTCGACGGTGTGACAAGTGAGGAGTTCCCTACTCAGCATGGTGAAGCAACAGCGCCCGGGGCACCTCGGCAGCGAGCAGTCGGTAGGCTTGATCTTCTGCCGTCTCGGAGCGGAGCAACGTGCACAGGGAGCCGGAATTGTCTGAACAGCTCGAGCAGCGGGAGATCGCCACCGAGCAGGAGTACGTCGACCGCGTCTACGTGCAACTCGAAGCCAGCGCCCGCAACGCCCAGCATCTCGCCCGCGAGGGTCACGCCCGGGGCAAGCTCGGCCACGAAGGCGGGCTCGTCGAGCGGGACGCGATGGTCTTCCAGGCGGCCAAGCGGATCGCCCAGCTCGACGCGGCCCACGAGGGGCTCGTCTTCGGGCGTCTCGACCTCACCCCTGATATCGACGTCGTGCCCCGCTACATCGGCCGGATCGGACTGCGCGACGCCGATCGCGACACGCTGCTCATCGACTGGCGGGCACCCGCCGCCGCAGTGTTCTACCAAGCCACCGCCGCCGAGCCGCAAGGCGTGATCCGGCGCCGCGTGCTGCGCGCCGAACACCGCAGCGTGGTGGGCGTCGAGGACGAACTGCTCGACGCCGAGGCACACGACGAGGCCACCTTGCCGATCATCGGCGAGGGGGCCCTGATGGCCCAGCTGTCCCGGGCCCGCGACCGGAGCATGCACTCGATCGTGGCCACCATCCAGGCCGAGCAGGACAAGGCGATCCGAGCGCCGGGCAAGGGTGTCGTGACCATCTCGGGCGGACCCGGCACCGGCAAGACCGTGGTGGCACTGCACCGGGCCGCCTTCCTGCTCTACTCCGACCGTCGGCGCTACGAATCCGGCGGCGTGCTGGTGGTTGGTCCGAGTGGCGTCTTCATGCGCTACATCGAGCGGGTCCTGCCCAGCCTCGGCGAGACCGCCGTAGCCCTGCGCTCGCTGGGTGAGGTCGTCGATGGTGTCCGTGCTACCCGCCACGATGAACCGGCCGTTGCCGACATCAAGGGTGCGGCCGCGATGGCCGAGCTGGTACGACGCACGGCGCGACAGCAGGCACCCCAAGCCCCCGACTCGTTCTCCTACTTCTGGCGCGACGACCGGCTCACCCTGGACCGGGGCACCCTCGGCAAGGTACGCCGCCAGCTGATGTCCCAGGGCCGGCGCAACCGTCAGTTGCCACGCGTGGCCAATGCGTTGCTGGATGCCATGTGGCGTCAGGTGCGCGGTGAGCGCGGACGCGAACGCGGTCGCGAGTACTTCAACGCCGAGGTGCTCGGTGACCAACGCTTTGTCGACTTCGCCACCGCTTGGTGGCCGCCGTTGGATGCGCCGACCGTGCTGGCCTGGCTGCGGGAGCCGGAGTTCTTGGCCCGGGTGGCCGAAGGCATCCTCTCGACCGAGCAGCAGCGGCTCCTCACCGCGTCGTGGACCCGCTCCGACCTCTCGGTCGCGGACGTGCCGCTGCTCGACGAACTGCGCTACGCGCTGGGCGACGTACCCCTGCGCAGCGATGCCGACCACGACCGCGACGACACGCTGACCGTGCTCGAGGGTGGCGTCGACCTTCAGGAGCTCACCACGGCGGCGGAGCGCGAATACGCTCCGACCGGGCGGGCCTGGGCGCCGCCCACCCACCGGATCGAGGACGACCACTTCGCCCACGTACTGATCGACGAGGCTCAGGACCTGACGCCCATGCAGTGGCGGATGGTGGGTCGGCGCGGCCGTACGGCGAGCTGGACCATCGTCGGCGACCCGGCGCAGTCATCGTGGCCGGTCCCCGACGAGGCGGCAGCGGCCCGCGCCGAAGCGCTGGATGGCAAGTCGATCCACGAGTTCCACCTCTCGACCAACTACCGCAACTCGGCCGAGATCTACGAATACGCCGCCGCCTACGCAAAGCGGGTGGGTCTGGACGCCGACCTGCCCGACGCCGTACGCCGCACCGGCAAGTCGCCGGTCGCGATCGAGGCGCCCGACCTCGAAGCCGGAGTCCGCGAAGCCGTGCTCGACGTGGCCGCCCAGGTCGGCGGCACTGTCGCGATCGTGGTGCCGGCCGCCCGTCGCTCGGAGGTCAACGCCTGGCTGGCGTCGTGGCCCGAGCTCGCCGACGATGCGCGTGGGGCACGAGCCGATGGTGACGCCTCGTTGGCCTCGAGTGGCGAGGACCGGGTCGTCGTGCTGACCGGCCTCGACACCAAGGGTCTCGAGTTCGATGCCATCGTGGTCGTCAGTCCCCAGGAGATCGAGGACGAGTCGGCCACCGGCCGCGCCACGCTCTACGTCGTACTCACCCGGGCCACCCAACTGTTGACCACCGTCTCCTGATTCACCGACTTCCAGTACTACCCTGACGCCAGCGCCGTCAGCGGACTGGCTGCACGGATCGGTAAGGAATGGGTATGACGCAGGTGGTGACCGAAGCCGACCATCGGTCCAACAACTTCGACTTTCTCCGTCTGGTCGGCGCGTTGGCCGTCATCGTGGGTCACGCCTACCCGCTGCTCGCGCGCAGTGAGCAAGCCCCGATCATCTGGGGCTATCCGCTGCAGACCATTGGCGTGATCATCTTTTTCAGCATCAGCGGCTACCTGATCACCGCCAGCTGGAGCCGCAACCACAACCCGGTCGCCTACGTCGTGGCTCGCGGACTGCGGATCCTGCCCGCGCTGATCGTGGTCGTCCTGGTGACTGCCCTGGTGCTCGGACCGATGGTCACCACCCTGTCCCGCGAGGACTACTTCGCCTCCCCGGTGACCCTCGACTACATCACCAACAACCTGCGGCTCTTCGTCCAGTTCGGGCTGCCCGGGGTATGGGAGGACCTGCCCCTCCCGGGGGCCGTCAACGGTTCGCTGTGGACGCTGTTCGTCGAGGTGGTCTGCTACGTCGTGGTGCCCCTGTTGTTCCTCGTCCCGCGCCGGCTACGGCCGCTGGGTGCCCTGCTCGTCGTCTTCTGGGTCATCGCACTGGCCGAGACGCCGCAGGAGGAGTCGCCGATCTACTGGGCGGTGCGAGTGCGCGACGCGGCTGGCCTCGCGGTCTACTTCGCGGGTGGCGCCTTCCTCCGGATGGCCTCCCAGGGCATCGGGTTCGGACGCAGACTGACCTTCCGCGGTGACGTCGCGATCGCCCTGATCGCGGTCTACACGCTGGTGGCCGCCGCCTACCCGCAGTATGCGCTCAAGATCGGTTGGCTGGTCATCCCCTACGCCGTCCTGACCATCGGCCTGGCGCGGACGCCGTACATCTGCCGCACTGCTCGGTTCGGGGACTTCTCCTACGGTCTCTACCTGTGGGCGTTCCCCGTGCAGCAGACCATCATCCATCTCTGGGGACCGCAGCGGCTGTTCGTGGATCTGCTGCTCGTGACCTCGATCACCCTCCTCTTGGCAGTCATCTCCTGGTATCTCGTCGAGAGCCCCGCGCTGCGCCTCAAGGAATGGGTGCTGCCGGCGCTGACACGCCGACCGAAGCCTCAACCGGCTCCTGAGCCGAAGGTTGCTGCCGGAGCCACCCCGGCAGAAATCCATGGGGGTACGCCGCCCGGTAGCTGAACTCGGGGCTCGCGGTGTCGGTGTCGACCCGTAGGGTTCCGGCCATGACTGCTGCTACCGACGTCCGCGCCCTCCTGGAGCAGGTGCAGGCGCAGGAAGCGTGGGCGGTGATCCGGCGCAAGGCCGCACCGACGGCCGGCATCGTGGGCGGCACCCGCAGCGAGGTCGACTCCATCCTCGACATTCCGCTGGAGACCGGCACCCCGGAGCCCGGACGTAGCGTCGACCGGCTGGTGGCGGTGCCGTTCGCAGCGATCCGCGAGCGCGGCTTCGAGGCGATCGACGACGAGACGCCACTGGTGGTGGTCGACATCGACCAGGAGCATGAGGTCACTGTCGACGACCTGCTGTCGGCGCTGCCCGACGTGCCGATCGAGTTCTCCGACCGCGGCGGCTTCGGCATCGAGGACGCCGACTACGCCACCATCGTGGAGCGGATCATCAACGAGGAGATCGGTCAGGGCGAGGGCGCCAACCTGGTCATCGGGCGCCACTACCGCGCGGTGCTCGCCGACTGGGACGCCGCTCGCGCGCTGACCGTGTTCCGGCGACTGCTCGAGCGCGAACGTGGCGCCTACTGGACGTTCATCTTCTACACCGGCGACCGGTTCCTGATCGGCGCCAGCCCGGAGCGGCACGTCTCGGTCAAGGACGGCGACGTCCGGATGAACCCGATCTCCGGGACGTTCCGCACGGGCGGCGCGGTGGACGACGACGACCTCAAGCAGCGACTGCTCGACTTCCTCGGCGATGAGAAGGAGATCTACGAGCTCTTCATGGTGGTCGACGAAGAGCTGAAGATGATGTGCGACCTGTGCCACGAGGGCGGCCAGGTGCTCGGACCCTTCCTCAAGCCGATGACCCACCTGGTGCACACCGAATACCTGTTGGCCGGGCGCAGCGACCGGGATCCACGAGAGATCCTGCGCGACACGATGTTTGCCGCCACCGTTACCGGGGCGCCGGTGGAGAACGCCTGCCGGCTGATCGCTACCTACGAGGCCGAGGGACGCGGCTACTACGGCGCGGCGCTGGCCCTGTTCGGTCGCGATGAGCGGGGCAACCCGACGATGGACAGCCCTATCCTGATCCGCACCGCCGACGTCTCCGCGAGCGGCGAGCTGAAGGTGAGCGCCGGGGCGACGCTGGTGCGCGACTCCGATGCGGCCTACGAGGTGGCCGAGACGCACGCCAAGGCATCCGGAATCCTCAGCGCCTTCGGCCTGGTGCCCCAAGCCACGGTGGCGAGCGACTCGATCGCGGCACTGACCCGAGATGAAGACGTGCTGCTCGCGCTGGGCACCCGCAACCAGCGGCTCAGCAGGTTCTGGCTGACCGACCAGGAAGGCGCTGCGCCCGACCCGTCGCTGGCCGGGAAGAGCGTGGTGATCCTGCACGGCGAGGACGACTTCGTGAACATGCTCCGCCACGTGCTCAGCGTCTTCGGCATGACCTCGAGGGTGGTACGCCACCCCGACTACGCCACCGGTGCCTTCGACGGCGCAGACCTGGTCATCGTCGGCCCC
>JARICB010000250.1 GCA_029264225.1 Nocardioides sp.
CGAGTGACCGCGATGCTCGACGTGCTCGGCCTCAACCCGGCCGACCCCGGCTGGGCGAGCCAAGGCAGCAACGACGACGACACACTGCGCGGTGCGATCGACGTACTGATCGAAGCGCTGCTCGAGGACCGGGCCACCGCCCGGGCCGACAAGGACTGGGCTCGTGCCGACGCCATCCGCGATCGGATCAAGGCAGCCGGCATCGAGATAGACGACACGCCCTCAGGGCCGAAGTGGAGCATTTGATGGCAGGCAACTCGCAACGCAAGGGCGCGATCCGCAAGAGCGGCAAGGGCGCAACCACCGGGTCCGGTGGGCAGGTACGCCGTGGTCTCGAGGGCAAGGGCCCGACGCCCAAGGCCAAGGACCGGCCCTACCACCAGGCTCACAAGGACGCGAAGCGCACCGAGCGCACCCAGGCGACCCGTCCCAAGCGCCGTACGACCAAGTCGACCGAGGCCGAGTGGGTGGCCGGGCGCAACTCGGTGCTGGAGGTGCTGCAGGCCGGCATCCCCGTCACCGGGGTCTACGTCGCCGAAGGCGCCGAGCGAGACGGCCGACTGCGTGATGCGTTCAAGCTGGCCGCCGAGCACGGCTACTCGATGCTCGAGGTGACCCGCGGTGAACTCGACCGGATGACCGGCGGCGCCGTGCATCAGGGCCTGGCCGCGCGGCTGCCCTCCTACGAGTACGCCCACCCCGACGACCTTCTCGAGCGAGCCGCGCTGGCCGGCGAGAAGCCGCTGATCGTGGTGCTCGACTCGGTGACCGACCCGCGCAACCTCGGGGCCGTGGTGCGCTCCGCCTCGGGCTTCGGTGCCCACGGTGTGCTGATCCCCGAGCGACGCGCCGCCGGTATGACCGCGGCGGCGTGGAAGTCCAGTGCCGGTGCCGCCGCCCGCATCCCGGTCGCCCAGACCGTCAACCTGGTGCGCCAGCTCAAGGCCTACCAGGACGCGGGCTGCATGGTGATCGGCCTCGCCGCCGACGGAGACGTTTCGCTGCCCGACCTCGAGCTCGCCGACGGTCCGCTCGTGGTGGTCATCGGATCGGAGGGCAAGGGCATGGGTCGCCTGATTACCGAGACGTGCGACCAGGTCGTCTCCATCCCCATGGCCAACCACCTGGAGTCGCTCAACGCGGGTGTTGCTGCCTCGGTGACGCTCTACGCCATCGCGCAGGCGCGCGCCTGAGCCGTGGCTGGGTTCCCTGTGCGCCGTGCGCTGGTGGCGCTCGCCTTGACGCTCTCGTGCGTCGGGGTGGGTTTCACCGCGGGGCTGGCGTTCTTCCTCGGTGATACCCGCACCGTCGTGGTCGCGAGCCACGACGCCGTGGTGCGCCCGACGCTCGACGGCTACGTCTCGCTCCGCACCGGTCCGCTGTTGCCCGACTTCCGCCGCGCCAGCGGTGGGCCGCTCGGTGTGGACGTACTGCTCGGCAAGACTCAGGTCGACTCGGTCGAGGAGCTCGCTGCCCGCTATGCGTTCATCGCCAGCGAACCGGATGCCCAGATCGCCAAGGTGCGCGGCGCCGTGGTCTCGATGGGCGTCTCGGCGGCCGTACGAGGTGTCGGCCTGGGACTGGTGCCGCTGGCCGTGTGGTGGCTGCTCGGCCCGCACCGGCGCGGCGAGCTCTTCCGTGGGCTCGGGACCCGTCGTGGCGCGGTCGGCGGCGTACTGCTGCTGACGGTGCCGATCCTGCTGTGGCAGCCGTGGAGCTCTGATGAGGAAACCCAGGAGAGCGTGGGCGTCTGGGAGCCGCTCGACGCGTTCATGGCCGGCTTCCCGGTGCCCGCCGAGGCGGCCGGCATCGAGATCCGCACCACCGCGACGACAGTGCAGACGCAGCGGCTGATGCAGAGCGCCGTCGACACCTATGACAAGAGCAAGGACTTCTACGACCAGGCGGCCGTCGCAGCCGGTGAGTTGGAGCTCCGCGAGCCGACCGACGACGAGACGGTCGCCCTGCTGGTCAGCGACCGGCACGACAACATCGGCATGGACCGGGTGGCCCGTGCGATCGGCGATGCGGCCGGCGCGAGCGTCGTGCTCGACGCCGGCGATGACACCTCGACCGGCGAGCCGTGGGAGGCGTTCAGCCTCGACTCGCTGAACCGGGCCTTCGACGACCTCGAACGTTTTGCCGTGGCCGGCAACCACGACCACGGCACCTTCGTCACCCGCTACCTCGCGGATCTCGGCTGGACCATGCTCGACGGGGAAGCGGTCCAGGGCCCCGGGGGCGGCCCGATCTTCGGCATCGACGACCCGCGGTCGAGTGGTTTGGGCAGTTGGCGCGACGAGAGTGGGCTGAGTTTCTCCGAGGTCGGCGAACGTCTCGCCGACGCCGTGTGTGAGGAGGACGAGCGCGTCACCACGCTGCTGGTCCATGACGCCAACCTGGGTCGTGGAGCCCTCGAACGCGGATGCGTCGACCTGGTCGTCGGCGGCCACACCCACGTGCAGTCCGGACCGGATGAGGTCATCGGTGACAACGGTGCGGTGGGCTACACCTGGACCAACGGCACGACCGGGGGAGCGGCCTACGCGATCGCCGTGGGCAGTAAGCCGCGCCGCGACGCCGAGGTCAGCCTGATCACCTATCGGGACGGCCGACCGGTCGGGATCCAGTGGGTGCGGCTGCGCACGGACGGCCGGTTCCTGTTGGGGGACTACACCGAGATCACCCCGGCACCGGCACCGGCGGATGCGCACCCTACGACTGCTCGCGGACTCCCCGGCCAAGGACGTCGGTGAACCGCTCCGCCAGGCCTGGTTCGGTGTCGTCGGCGGTGATGATCTCGTTGGGTTTCGTGGCGAGCACCGTGTCGATGTAGTCGCGGGCGGTCTCGAAGATGCCTACCTCGTGGCCGGCGCGTTCGGAGAGATACCACCGGTGCACGAGGATCTCGTGGAAGATCTCCGCCGGGTCCAGCTTGCCGCGTGCCCCGGGCGGGATCATCGCCATGATCGGCTCGAAGATCTCGGTCAGCCACTTGTAGGCGACAAGGTGGCGATCCTCGCGGCCGAGGTCGAAGTGGGCGGTGTAGGACGCCAGGTCGTTGAGCAGGCGGCGGGCCTGGTTGTCCTCGACGCTCATGCCGGTCAGCGACTGGAGCTCGCGACGGTGGTGACCCAGTTCCACCACCTTCGGCTGGATGCGCACCCGGTCGCCGTCGAAGTCGGTCACGATGTCGAGTTCGTCGACATCGAAGCCCAGGTCGTTGAGTCGTTCGATCCGGCTCTCGATGCGCCACATCTCGTGTGCGCTGAACTCCTCCTCGTCGGTGAGTTCGGCCCACAATGCGGCGTACTGCTCTCGTAGTCGGTCGATGATGGCCAACGAGTCGACCTCGGTCGTGACCGCACCCGAGGCCTGGAGGTCCATCAGTTCGGCGAAGACGTTCTCGCAGCCGATGGTGATGTCGTGCTCGCGCATGCGCGTCCCGACGTGGTCGTGCAGTTCACCGGTCTCGGCGTCGACCAGGTAGGCGGAGAAGGCGCCGGCGTCGCGACGGAAGAGCACGTTGGACAGCGAAACGTCTCCCCAGTAGAAGCCGGCGAGATGGAGCCGCACGATGAGCACCACGATCGCGTCGATCAGGCTCGGCAGGTTGTCTGCGGTCATGCCATGGGCGAAGAGGCTGCGGTAGGGCAAGGAGAAGCGCAGATGTTCGGTCAGCAGGGCGGCGGGGAGTTCCTCGCCGGTGCCGTCGACGCGGCCGGTGACCACCCCCTGCGGCACCACCGTCGGCAGCCCGAGGCGCTGCAGGTCGCGGAGCAGTCGGTACTCGCGGAACGCGATGTCTTCCTGTGTCTCCTTGACGGCGTAGGTGCGGTCGCCGCGGCGTACGATCCGCACGACGTGGCGGCTCAACCCACGCGGAAGCGGTACGACGTAGTCGTCGCTCCACTCCTCGAGCGGCGTCGACCAGGGCAGCGTGACGATCGCCGGGTCGGGCCGGTTGGCGACGATGCGCAGGGGCATGCGTGGCAACTTACTCGCGGGACCCCTACCCGGCCAGCGTCGAACTGCCGTGCGCGCGGGCCCCCGTTTCGTTGTAACGGTCTGTTACATGCACTCCGGCGTCGTTGCAACGCGGTGGTAGTGCACGTAACAGACCGTGACAAGAGTCGCGACGGGGCGAGCGGGATGGGGAGGCGCCGGGTAGTCCACAGTTCCGAGTTGACCCGTGGCGGCGACGGGCAAATCCGGTTAACGTCGAGTCCACGTCGGTCGTCTCGGGAAGGACCTGAACGTGTCGTTGCACCGTGTGCTCGCTGCCGTATCGATCGTCGTGCTGCTCGGGGTAGCGGGATGTGAGTCCGCCGAGCCCACCCCGAAGATGCCGCCGGCAAGTGCTTCGTCGGCCCCAGAGCCCACCCAGGCTCCCTCTATCGACCCGCTCGCTCTCCCGGCTGCTGCCAGGGAGGCGACGACGGAGGGTGCGGAGGTGTTGATTCGGCACTTCTGGGACATGGTCAACCACCTCATTGCTACTGGTGACGCGAATCCGGTCCGCCGGCTTTACGGACCGGGGTGTGAATTCTGTCAGTCCGGCGTTGACACCTATGAGTTGATCCTTGGACAAGGGCACACGCTGGAGGGCGGAGAAGAGTCGGTCGTGAGGATTCGAGCGTCGATGTTGGACGGGAACGACGGCGTCCCCTCGGTGTACGCCGAGGTAACAGTCAAGTCGACGCCTCAGGTCGAGCGCGACACAAGCGGAAGAGTCATCAATCGGCTCCCATCGGGGTCAAGCGTCAAGGGGTATTTCCTCGCCTATCAAGACGGACGCTGGGCCATTACCAACGTTGAGAATCCTGAACGATGATGCGCGTGATTCGCCCGATCGCGACGCTTGGAGCGATTTTCGTTGTGGCGTTCGTGCGAGCGCCTACTGCTTTCGCCGATGACGTCACGTGCCCGAATGGTTCGGTGGTCACTGTCGGGGCGGGTGCCAACTCCTTCGATGTTCGCGCAGCGTGCGCTACCGATGCAGGACCGTCAGGGACAGCGACCGAAACCGTTGGGGAGGCAGACGAAGACGGTTCAGACCAAGGTGGCAGATGGATCTACGCAGGCTACGTATGCGACAACGGCGGGATCTGCGCCAGTCAGTTGCGATGTGGTGATGGCTCGCCCAAGATGCGGTTCATCTTCGTCTACAGCGATGGTTCGCGTGGGGAAACGATGATGTTTTGTCCCGGCGACCCAGACATTCCGGTGGCGGCGGTAACGCCTCCGACCCCCGGGCAGATCTTTACCGCCTTCAAGCGCGTGGCACCGAAGACGTCGACATTGAGTGTGCAGCCGCCTGGGGGTAAGACTCTGGTCAACTTCGAGACCATCTTCTCCACGACTGCCGAACCGTTCGCGACCGACCCGATCAGGCTGGTCGAGGGTTTCTCCGTTGAATTCGAGATCGCGCCCCAGTCCTTCGCCTGGCACTTCGATGACGAGCACTCTCTGACTACGGACTGGCCGGGGCGTCGCTGGAGCGAGGGTGAGGATGTTGCTGACCTGATCAGTCATGTGTATTCGAGTACGAAGGATGTGAGTGCGTCGGTGACCACCACCTGGGGTGCGACGTGCAGCCTCAATGGCGGCCCTGGGGTCCAGGTGGACGGCACTGTTGACGTCACGTCTCCGCAGGTGCCGCTGGAGATCCTGGAGGCGAAGCCGACCCTGGTGCGCTGAGCCTCGGGCGCGACCAGCAGGAGTTTGTCACGGTCTGTTGCGTGCACTCCTGCGCTGTCGCAACGCGGTGGTAGTG
>JARICB010000275.1 GCA_029264225.1 Nocardioides sp.
AGTCACCCTTTTCGAACAGGCGCCCACCCTCGGTGGCCAGTTCACGCTGGCAATGGCGATCCCCGGCAAGGAAGACTTCGCCGAGACGCTGCGCTACTACTCGCGTCGACTCCAGGTCCTCGACGTCGACGTCCGACTGTCCACCGCCGCCGGCGCCGGTGACGTGGCCGACTTCGACCACACCATCATCGCCACCGGCGTCGTCCCACGGATTCCCGACATCGACGGCATCGAGCACCCCAAGGCGGTCTCCTACGCAGACGTCCTGAGCGGGCGGGTCGAGATCGGCAAGCGGGTCGCGGTGATCGGTGCCGGCGGCATCGGCGTCGACGTCAGCCACTTCCTGGCCCACGACCCGACCGACACCGAGGCCGACTGGTTCGCCCACTGGGGAGTCGGCGACCCGACGCTGCACCCCGGCGGGCTGACCGAGAAGAAGCCGCGCACGCCGGTGCGCGAGGTGACTCTGGTGCAGCGCAAGACCACCCCGATCGGCATCGGCCTGGGCAAGACCTCGGGCTGGGCCCACCGCGCGGTGCTCAAGCAGTCGGGAGTGGTGCAGATCAGCGGAGCGACGTACGACCGCATCGACGACGCCGGCCTGCACATCACCCTCGAGGGCCAGTCGCGCGTCATCGAGTGCGACCACGTGGTCATCTGCGCGGGACAGGAGTCGGTGCGCGGGCTCTACGACGAGGTAGGCGGCCACCTGATCGGCGGCGCCGACGTGGCCGACGAGCTCGACGCCAAGCGCGCCATCCAGCAGGCAACGGAGCTCGTGGCCTCCCTCTGAGCAGGCCCCCAGGGGGTAGGTTCGCGGGCATGATCCGCGATCTCACCGATGAGGAGGCCCGTCAGGCCCTGGTGCTCAAGTGGGGCACGACCGCCCCCGGGGTCCTGCCTGCGTGGGTGGCCGAGATGGACTACGCGAGCGCCGACGTCATCACCGACGCCGTGATCGAGGCGGTTCGGATCGGCCGCACCGGCTACCCCCCGTTCGGGTACGACGCCGCCCTGGGCACGGCCTATGCCGGCTTCGCCGAGCGCCAGTTCGCCCAGCAGGTCAACCCCGAGCACGTGCTCCCGGTCGTGGACGTGACCGCAGGGGTGCGGGTCGCCCTCGACGTGCTCAGCAACGACGGCGCCATGGTGATGCCGGTGCCGGCCTACTCACCGCAGCTCGCGATCGCGGAGATCACCGGCCGCAGGCGGGTCGACCTGGTCGTCGACGCCGCCGACGACCGGGCGGAGATCG
The DNA here is from genome assembly GCA_029264225.1 of Nocardioides sp. GTDB lineage: Bacteria > Actinomycetota > Actinomycetes > Propionibacteriales > Nocardioidaceae > Nocardioides. The sequence goes on from JARICB010000275.1 coordinate 1,256, forward strand.
ACCTCGATCGGCTCGACCGGCTCTTCGCCGAAGGTGCCGGCACGCTGCTCCTGACCCAGCCCCACAACCCGTGGGGACGGGCCTTCACCCGATCCGAGCTCGAAGGCATCCGCGACGTGGTGATCCGGCACGGCGCACGCGTCGTGAGCGATGAGATCCATGCACCGCTGGTGCTGCCAGGAGCCCAACACCTCTCCTACCTGGCCATCGACGGCACCGCCGACCACGCGGTGGCCATCGTCGCGTCGTCCAAGGCGTTCAACACGGCCGGCCTCAAGTGCGCACAGATCGTGACCGGCGACGATGCGACCCGCGAACGCCTCCTCGCCGCCCCGATGGCCCGCAACGACTCCTGGTCCACTCTCGGCGTGGTGGCTGCGATCGCTGCCTACCACGACGGCGACCCCTGGCTGGCGGCGCTGATCGAGCGGCTCGACCAACAGCGCACCCTGCTCGGCGAACTGCTCGCGATCCACCTGCCGCGAGCCAGGATGCGTCCGCTCGAGGCGACCTACCTCGCGTGGCTCGACCTACGCGGCTACGGCCACGACGACCCCGCCACGGTCTGCCTGGAGCGGGGCCGGGTCCGGCTCGCGCCGGGTCACGACTATCACCCCGGGACGACCGGGCACGTCCGGCTCAACATCGCCACCTCACCCACCCGACTGACCGAGATCGTCGAGCGGATGGCCGCCGCGCTGACCGGCTGAACCCGCGCGCGGTCGGCAACCGGCACAATGTCGCGGGTGACCACCAAGATCGCCGTTGTCGGCCTCGGGTACGTCGGCCTGTCGATGGCCGTACTGCTTGCCCGCCATCAGGACGTCGTCGGCGTCGACCTCGACGAGTCCCGACTCGACACCCTGCGTCGCGGCACCAGCCCGATCCACGATGCCGACATCACCCGGTTCCTGGCCGATGAGGACCTGTCGCTGACCTTCACGAGTGACGGCGACCGGGCCTACCGGGACGCCGAATTCGTTATCATCGCGACGCCGACCAACTACGACGAGGTCACCAACTACTTCAACACCACCTCCGTCGACTCCGTCATCGCCGACGTCCTGCGGGTCGCACCGGGTGCCACCATGGTGATCAAGTCGACCATCCCGGTCGGCTACGTCGACGAGGTGCGCGAGCGCTTCGACACCACCAACGTGATCTTCTCCCCCGAGTTCCTCCGGGAGGGTCGCGCGCTGCACGACAATCAGCACCCGTCGCGGATCGTGGTCGGGGAGAACAGCGACCGGGCGCGGCGCTTCGCCGAACTGCTGGTCAAGGGCGCCGACGCCGACGACGTACCGCTGCTGTTCACCGAGCCGACCGAGGCCGAGGCGATCAAGCTCTTCGCCAACACCTTCTTGGCCATGCGGGTGGCGTTCTTCAACGAACTCGACTCCTTCGCCGCCTCCCGCGGCCTCTCGACCCGCGAGATCATCGACGGCGTCGGCCTCGACCCCCGAATCGGCAGCCACTACAACAACCCGTCCTTCGGCTACGGCGGCTACTGCCTGCCCAAGGACACCCGGCAACTGCTGGCCAACTACTCGGAGGTCCCGCAGAACCTGATCCACGCGATCGTGGAGGCCAACACCACCCGCAAGGACTTCGTCGCGGCCGACATCCTGCGCCTCGCGCCCCGGGTGGTCGGCATCCACCGGCTGCTGATGAAGGCCGGCTCCGACAACTTCCGGGAGTCGTCCGTGCAGGGGATCATGAAGCGGATCAAGGCCGAGGGCGTGCCGGTCGTGGTCTACGAACCCGACGTCGGCGCCGAGCACCTCGACGCCAACGGCACCTTCTTCGGCTCCCCGGTCTTCAGCGATCTCGCCGCGTTCAAGGCCGCGGCCGACGTGATCGTCGCCAACCGGATGTCGCCGGACCTCGACGACGTGAGCGACAAGGTCTATACGCGTGACCTGTTCGGCTCCGACTGATAGCGCTCCGGGCTACCGGAGTCGGCCGAAGATGCCTCGCCGCTGCTCCTGGTCGGGCTCCACACCCACCCCTGAGGCCAACTCTGCGTCACGCTCCACCGGCGCCTTGAGCTTGCCCTCGTAGCGCGGCACCTCCCGCTCGGCGGTTCTGAGCCAGCCGGCCCCGGCCGCATCCAGCCGCACGAGGCCGTAGACCGCGTCCAGCACCTCATCGCCGGCAGTGCCGCCGGCCCAGGCCATCCGAGACACGGCCGCGGTGCGATCGAGTCGACCGACCCCCTCGATCACGGCGGCGCCGTCGTGAGCGCACTCAAGGTCGTCGAGGAGTTGTTCGAGGGCTTCCGGGCCGGGAGCGAGGTCGACACCACTCAGGCTCAGCCGCCATGGCGAGCGACACCGACCGGCAGGGAGCGTCTCGGCGAGCTCCACCCGCTGGTCGCCAGCGTAGGTGCGGTGCACGATGCGGGCCTCGAGCCGGGGATCGTCGAGTGGTGAGCGTCGTTGGTCGTCCAGGGCCGCCCAGTCGCCGAGCAGCACCACGCGCAGGTCGTCGAGGGAGGAGTCGAGGATCGAGTCGACACAACCGATGACCTCACCCGCCGACTGGTCGCGGGCATCGAGGACCACCTCGAGGTAGGGCACGTCGTAGCGCCGCCCCCGCCGGTTGCGCTTGGGTCGCATCGTCGGCACGAGGTTGGCCAGGAAGGCGTCGTTGTAGCGGTTGACCTGGTCGCGCTGCTCCATCACGTGGCTGCGGCCCAGGTGCCACGCGCGGGCCAGGTGCTCGGGGATCAGCACCCCACCGGCCTCGGCCAGCCGGTGGCCCAACTCCATGTCTTCGCCGAGCCGCAGGCTCTGCGCCATGCCGCCGGAGGCGTCGTAGAGGCTGCGCGAGACCGATCCCGTGGCCCCGACATGGGCCCGGAAGGCACGGGGTCCGGCACGGGTCAGGTCGTCCGTACGCCGCCACATGCCCTCGACCCATTTATGGGTCTCCTCGGCGTCCCAGTCCCAGGCGTGGGCGATCTCCCCGCTCTGCACTGCGGCGCGGATCTCGGCGGCTGACCGCCCCGCCAGCGGCTGTGGGTCGACGAACCGTTTCGTCCCGAGCACCACCGCGTAGTCGATCGCATGGTGCCAGCGCAGCTGGGCTTCGAGGTGCTCAGCGAACGTGAGCATGTCGGCGTCGAGCCAGTGGATGACGTCGCCGCTGCTGGCCAACGCGCCGGTATGGCAGGCGTTGGCCCGCCCCCACCCGGACTCGACACGCACCACGACCGTGTGGGCCGGTCGCACCTCGGGCAGCGTGACCGGTTCGGGGTTGCCGTCGTCGACGACCACCACCTCGATCAGGTGCTCGGGGTAGGTCTGACCCGCCAGTGCGGCCAGGACGAAAGGCAGGGTGCCGTCGGCGTTCCAGGTCGGAATGACCACGCTGACGCTCTTGGTCGGCGCCCACTCGCCGAGTTGCGGGACTTCGAGCGCGCGCCACTCGTTGCGGCGAACCAACGGCTGGGTCATGGCAGGTCCGCCTCGTCGGCGACGATCTCGCGGCTGGCGTGGAAGCCGGGCCATTCGCGTTCGAGGATCTCGGGGCGGCGGAACGACTCGGGGTCCGAGTGCCAGGTATGTCCCGACGCCGTGCGCCGCAGCACATAGCCCAAACCGTGGGTGCGGTAGATCCGGGCGCCGCTGGCCTCCACGGCGTTGAGCAGTTGGGCATCGACGAAGCGACGTACCTTGCGAAAACCGCCGACCGATCCGAGCAGGCCCCGATCGATCATGATCGTGCCGCCGGCGACGAACCGGTTGAAGATCTCCGTCGGG
>JARICB010000285.1 GCA_029264225.1 Nocardioides sp.
CGAAGAGCGCGTCGTAGCGATCGGCGTGCTCGGGGGCACCCTGTTCGAGCATGGTGAAGATGGACCCGCCGTCGTCGTTGACGACCACGATCGTCAGGTCCGGGTTCGGAGCCCCGGTGCCGATCACCAGCCCCGTCAGGTCGTGCAGGAACGTCACATCGCCCATCAGGGCCAGGGCCCGAGTGGAGTGCGGGCGCCCGAGGGCGGCACCGATCGCCGTGGAGATCGTGCCGTCGATTCCGGCCAGGCCCCGGTTGGCCATGACCATGCGCCGGTCCCCCACCTCGTAGCGCGCCACCATCAGGTCGAGATCGCGAATCGGACTAGAGGCCCCGACGACGAGCAGGCCACCGGGAGGCACTGCCCGACTCACCGCTCCAGCCACCTCATAGGGGGTCAGGTCGGGTTCGGTGGCGACCAACGCATCCAGACCACGTCCGACCTCCCGGTCCGCGCTGCGCCACGCTGCCAGCCAGGAAAGGTCGACCTCCCCCGACAGGGACACTCCGTCGCGGGCATCGACCTCCCGGTCGACCGGGAAGGGACGCATGGACCAGACGCCGCGGGGACGCACGCTGACGACCTCGACGTCGGAGCGCGCCAACAGGGCCGTCACTGGGCGAGACAGGGTGGGGTGCCCCCAGACGACGACCCGTTCGACACTGCGGCCCAGGTCACCGGCGAGCAGCAGACGGTAGGTCCGGATCGCATGTGAACCGGTGCGCGAGCCGGAGGTCGGCTCGGCGAGCAGCGGCCACTCGGCGCGCTCGGCAAGCACGCGGGCGGGCGGTCCGGCGTCATCACCTGCCACGACGACCGTGCGTAGGCCGGACTCCAACACGAGCGGCCGAGCCGGCGCCGCGTCGGGCAACACCGCCGGCGCAGGCAGGTCGGCGGGGATCCAGCGGTCCTCGGGCAGCAACGGGTCGTCGAACTGCACGTTGACGTGCACTGGGCCCGAGTGGTGTCCTCGGACAAACTCCAGCAGCGCGTCCAGGTCAACCGGACCAGACTGCGCCGCCACGTCGAGCGTCCGGGCGAAGCTGCCGAAGATCCCCACCTGGGCGGTCGTCTGGCTCGCCCCGGTGCCCCGCAACCGCAGTGGTCGGTCGGCGGTGACCACCACGAGTGACACGCCAGCGTGGGCGGCCTCCATCACGGCCGGCAGCAGGTTGGCCACGGCGGTGCCCGAGGTGCACACCACCGCCGCCGGGCGCCTGGTCACCTTGGCCAGCCCCAACGCCAAGAAGGCGGCCGTCCGCTCGTCGAGTCGACTGTGCAGGCGCAGGCCATCTGCCGCCGCCGCATCGAAGAGCGCGAAGGCCAGTGGTGCGTTGCGTGAGCCCGGCGCCAGCACCACCTCGCGCACGGCCGATCGACGCAGGGCAGTCACCACCGCGCGGGCGAGGTCGGTCGAAGGATTGTTCATGGCCGCTGATCCTGCCGTACGCCGCCGAGTCGCCGTTCCCACCAGTCCACCCGGTCCGGCGGGGCGCCTACGCGAGCCAGGGCGAGGTCGGAGACGATGACGCGCCTGACCGGCAACGAACCGTTGACCGGAAGCAGCGGTTCGTCAGCAACGTCATCGCTCAGCATCTGGACCGTGGCCAGCCCGCAGGCGTGGTCGAGGGTAGGCAGCGAGGCCGCCAACGCGACCCCGGCGGCGATCCCGATACTGGATTCGATCGCACTGGACACCACGACCGGCAGACCGATGTCCTCCGCGATGCGAAGGCACGCACGCACCCCGCCGAGTGGCTGCACCTTGAGCACGGCAATGTCTGCTGCCTCCAGGTCGCGCACCCGGTAGGGGTCCTCGGCACGCCGGATCGACTCGTCGGCGGCGATAGGCACGCCCACCCTGCGGCGTACGGTCGCCAACTCCTCCACGCTCGCGCAGGGCTGCTCGACATATTCCAGCCCCCCGGCAGCGCGCTCCAGAAGTCTGATCGCGGCGGTCGCCTCGTCGATGTCCCAGCCGCCGTTGGCGTCGATCCGGATCAGGCCCCCCGACCCGAGTGCGTCGCGCACCGCCTCGAGTCGCTCCTCGTCCTCAGCCAGGCTCTGCCCGGCCTCGGCGACCTTGACCTTTGCCGTCGTGCATCCGCCGGCCAGGACGATCTCGTGGGCCCGATCGGGGCTGCAGGCCGGAACGGTGACGTTGACCGGCACCGTGTCGCGCAGTGGCTCGGGCCAGTCGCCGGCGGCGGCCTCCTCGGCACAGCGCAGCCAGGGCCTGGCCACCTCGTCGTCGTATTCCAGAAAGGGACTCCACTCGCCCCAGCCCGCCTCGCCGCGCAACAACACCCCTTCGCGCACGGTGATACCGCGGAAGCGGGTGCGCAACGGGATGGCGAAGACCTCCATCACGTCAGCCCCTTGAGCTGTGTGCGGTCGACCTTGCCGTTGGGCAGCAGTGGAAGTTCGGCAAGCATCACGACCTGACGGGGCGCCCACGCTCGTGGGTGCGCCTCGGCGACCCAGTCTCGAAGCGCGTCGGTGCGAAGAGCCCTGGTCTCGGTCCCAGCGACCACGAAGGCGACCACCTTGGTCCCCCACTCCTCGTCCGGCACGCCGAGCACCTCGACCTGCTCGACATCCGGGTGCTCGCGCAGTCGAGCGGCCACGACCGGCAGCGCGACGTTGACGCCGCCACTGATCACCACGTCATCGATCCGGCCCAACACGTGCAGGCGGCCGTCGTCGTCGAGGCGGCCGACGTCAGAGGTGACGTACCAGCCGTCGACCAGGGTCTGCGCCGTGAGTTCCGGGTCGTCGAGGTAGCCGTCGAACACGGTCGGCCCACCGATCCGGAGCCGGCCGTCGGTGCCGATCGCCACCGCCACGCCGTCGAGCGGCACTCCGTCGTAGACGCAGCCGCCGGCCGTTTCGGAGGCGCCGTAGGTGGCCACGATCCGAAGCCCGGCGGCCTCGGCGCGAGAGCGCAGCGCAGGGTCGATCGGCCCGCCGCCGAGCAGGATCGTGTGCAGCTCGCGCAGCGCCTCGACCTGCTCGGGACTCTCCAGGAGCCGGTGCAGCTGGGTCGGGACGAGAGAGGTGAAGAGCGCGGCGTCGCGGCCCCCAGCGAGACCATCGAGGGCCCCGGCAAAGTCGAGCCCCTCGACGACCTGGGGCTCGTGGCCCGCCACGAGTGACCGAGCGATCACCTGCACGCCCGCGACGTAGGCCGACGGCAGCGCCAGCAGCCAGCACCCGCTGGCTCCCAGCCGTCGGGCCGAGGCCGCCACGGAGGCCAACACGGCCCGACGGGAGAGTTGCACGCGTTTGGGCGTTCCCGTCGAACCAGACGTTTCGACCACCAACGGACCCGGCTCGGCCATCACGGCCAGCCAGTCTCGGAGGGCAGCTACGACCTGGGGCGGCTCGCCCGCGACCGGCCGAAGGTGATTCATCTGGTGCACGCTAGTCGGCTTCGCTGAGGGGTGCTCCTTTGACTCCCCTTCCATGTCGGGCTCGGGGAAAATGACACGGCATTCGGGTAGCCGTGCTGGAAGAATGCGCGGCGATGTTCTTCGCCCTCCTGCGCCACGCCAAACCGCCCTCACCCCTGGCGGGGCGTCTTGCCACCCAGTCGCTGCTCTTCGCGCTGGGTGAGGGCACCTTCATGACCGGCTCGGCGGTGTTCTTCACCCAGCTCGTCGGGTTGAGCGCGGCCCAGGTCGGGCTCGGACTGACGTTGGCCGGGATCGCCGGCTTCATCGCTGCCTACCCCATGGGCCGGATCGTGGACCGGATCGGCGCCAGGCGCTGTTGGTCCATCAGCTCCGCGGGCCAGGGCGCCATGTTCGCGGTCTGGCCGTTCATCGACACCTTCTGGGGCTACGTCGCGATGGCAGTGGCAATGGAGGTGATCGGCGCCCTGGGAGGCACGGCTCACGGCACCTACACGATCGATGTATTGCCGCCCGGGGAGCGGGTGAAGTCGCGCGCCTACATGTATTCGGCTCTCAACGTGGGCTTCACCCTGGGCTCGCTCGTCGGTGGCATCGCTCTCGCCTTCGAGTCGCTCACCCTGCTCTCCACCGTGCCGTGGTTCACCAGCGCCATCTTCGTGATCAACGCCTACAACATCACTCGGCTGCCGCAGGCTCCGCACGACCTGAAGAGCGCAGAAGAACGCAAGACCAAGGTCGCCGGCCCGGGTCCGATGAGGAACGTTGGCTGGCTCGCGGCGATGTTCTTCAACGGGACCCTGTGGACCAATCAGGTCATCCTCAACCTCGTCATCCCACTGTGGTTGGTCGAGAAGACGGATGCACCCTGGGTAGTGCTGGCCTTCCTGTTCGGCACCAACACGGTGATGTGCATCTTCCTGCCGCTCGCCGCCGCCCGTGGAATCAAGGACGTGTCGACCGCGCTGCGCGCCATCCGGGTCTCGACGATCTTCTTCATCGTCTCCTGCGTGATCACCCTCTCGACCCACCACTCGGTGGGTCTGTGGACGGTGCTGCTCTTCTTCCTCGGCCACATCACCCTGACCGGCGCCGAGCTCTACCTCTCGGCAGCCAGTTGGACCTTCGAGGCCGAACTGATGGATCCACGCCGCCGCGGCGAGTATCAGGGGGCCGCCGAACTCAGCAGCACTGCGGGGCGGGTCTGGGCGCCGGCGCTCTATACGTTCCTCGCCATGAACTGGGGCGCCACGGGCTGGCTCATCATTGCTGCCATCGTGACTGTTGCCGCCGTGGGAATGCACCCCACCACCCGGATGGCGCGAGCCTTCCTCGAACGCAACGTGCCCGCCGACGTATTGGCCGACGCTGCTGCCTCGGACGACTCACCCGACCCGGCGCTCGACGTGGCACCGCTGGGCCCCCCGTTCGTCAATCAGCCCGCCGAACCCGGAGCGCCCAGCCCACACGACTCCTGACACAATCCACCGGTGGCATCACCCTCTGACTGGCTCGCCGGAGCACGCCCCCGCACCCTGCCTGCGGCCCTCGCGCCCGTCCTGGCGGGCACCGCCGTCGCGGCCTACGTCGACCAAGCGGTGTGGTGGAAGGCGGCCCTGGCACTGGTCGTCAGCCTGGCGCTCCAGGTGGCGGTCAACTACGCCAACGACTACTCCGACGGGGTGCGCGGCACCGACGCCGATCGAGTCGGTCCGATGCGGCTCGTGGGCTCCGGCGCGGCCTCGCCCGAGGCAGTCAGGACGGCCGCCTTCCTCGCGTTCGCGGTCGCCGGCGTGGCCGGTCTCGTCCTCGCCGCGACCACCGCCTGGTGGTTGATCGGCGTCGGTCTCGTCTGCGTCCTCGCGGCCTGGTTCTACACCGGCGGCGCCAACCCCTACGGCTACCTCGGGCTCGGCGACGTCATGGTGTTCGTCTTCTTCGGCCTCGTGGCAGTCATCGGCACTACCTACGTCCAGACGCAGTCCTTCGAACTGCTGGCCCTCTACGGCGCTGTCGGCATCGGCTCCCTCGCCTGCGCCATCCTGGTCGTCAACAACCTGCGCGACATTCCGAGCGACACGATCGCCGGCAAACGCACCCTGGCGGTGGTGCTGGGCGAGGAACGCACCCGCTACCTGTACGCCTTCCTCGTCGCGGCCGCCGCGGTAGCCGTCGTGGCTCTCGCCGCAGCATCGACCTGGTGGTGCTTGCTCGGGCTGATCTTCCTGCTTGCGATGCGCTCGCCCCTTCGAACGGTGCTGAGCGGTGCCGTCGGCCCGGCGCTCATTCCCGTCCTCCAGCAGACCGGAATCGGCCAGTTGATCTGGGCGGCGCTGATCGCGGCTCCCCTGCTGGTGTGCGGCCGATACTAGGTTGCCCTCCTTCGCTACCTTTGACTCGTGGACTACGACTTCGGGACCCTCGACCCGCACGACACCTCCGAGCAGAACACCGCTGCTCTGAAGGCCTGGCTGGCGGCCGTCCAACGAGGGTTCCACGAGCCCATCGCCACCGAGACCCACACGGCGGCCTGGCTGGCGGGCATCCGCGCCGACGACCAGCGCACCGCTGGTGCGTGGCTGCCCGCGGGTGAGTTCGGGGCGGGCCTGCGACCCGTGGGAACGTTCGCCAGCTTCGACAAGACGCTCAACGCTGGCCTCGACGTGATCGGGGTGCACATGATTACCGACATCACCGTCAGCGCTGCCCACCGTCGCCGTGGCCTGCTCCGCCGGCTGATGGTCGAGGACCTGAACGGCACCGATGCGCCGGTTGCGGCGCTGACCGCAACCGAAGGTTCGATCTATGGCCGTTTCGGTTTCGGCGCAGCAACGTCGCGCCGCCGGATCGTGGTGGAGTCGACGTCCAAGTTTGCCTTCGCATCCTTCGTCGATTCCGGCCGCTGCGAGCTGATGGAACCCGAGGAGATGTGGCCGGTCATCAGCGACCTGTTCACCCGCTTCCACGCCACCACCAGGGGCTCGCTGGAGCGTCCGCACTTCTATCAGCCGATCGTGACCGGCGTCTGGGATCCTGACACGGGCACCGCCGCAACCAAGCTGCGTGGCGCGGTCCACCTGGATCCCGACGGGCGTCCGGACGGCTATGCCCAGTGGCAGGTCGCCGAACGGGCCGGGGACACCCCCGCCAGCGTGAACGTGGGCATGCTGGCCCTCAACGAGGACGCCCACCGAGGACTGTGGCGTCTGCTGGTCGACCTCGACCTGACGGAGCGGGTCGTGCACGGGGGCAGCCGGATGGACGATCCCCTCGAGTGGGCGCTGGTCAACTCCGACGTGGTCGACGTCAAGAGCATCCACCATCACATCTGGATCCGGGTGCTGGACGTGCCGCGGGCCCTCGCGGCTCGCCCGTGGTTCGCCGATGACGACCTGGTGCTCGGCGTCGACGACCCGCTGGGCTACGCCGCGGGCACGTTCTCGATCACCGCACGGGGTGGACGGGCCACCGTGGCACCGACCGTCGATGCGCCGGATGTGCAGGTAAGTGCGGAGACCCTGGGCTCGCTCTACCTCGGTGGGGTCTCCGTCGGTACGCTGGCGCGCGCTGGCCGGGTCACCGGGACTGTCGAGGCTCTCCACCGGCTGGCTGCCCTGATGGACGGCGGCCCGGCGCCGTACAGCGCGACCAGCTTCTGAGGCGTGCGCGGGCGATCAGTCGTCGCTCCGGTCCTGACCGGGCCCGTCCTCAGTGGCCTCGTCGTCAGTGATCCTGTCTTCTCGTGCCTTGCGCTCCTCGAAGGCGCTGGTCGCCCGGGCGGCCCGCTCCTCGACCTTGCGGGCGAAGGCCTCGCGCTGCCGGTTGAGCAGGAAGTAACTCAGCACGCCGGACAGCGCGAAGGCCAGCACGACCGGCCACAGGGCCGGCACCTGGCTCTCGCCGGTGACCAGTATCCAGACCAGGATCACCGTCAACAGGCTGATCACGAACAGTCCCAGCCTCAACAGCGTGTAGACGACGAATTCCTTCACAGCGAGACCTCCGGGGAGTGCTGGTCGATGAGGACCAACGGGGCAGTGGGCGCGGCATACGAGTGCTGGCTCGAGGTGCTGAAGTAGTTGATGCCGATGAAGTTGAACCAGAGGGTCGCCAGCCCGATCAGCGCCACGATCGCTGCATTGCGTCCCTTCCAGCCGGCCGTTGCGCGGGCGTGGAGGTAGGCGGCGTAGACCACCCAGGTAATGAACGCCCACACCTCCTTGGGGTCCCAGTTCCAGTAGGACGACCACGCCTGGTGCGCCCAGATCGGGCCGGTGATGAGCACGGCGAAGGTCCACACCGGGAAGCCGAAGGCGTGCAACCGGTAGGAGATCCGGTCGAGCGAGACCAGATCGGGCAGGCGGGCCAGATAGCCCTGGTCCTTGGTGGAGCGCTCCTTGAGCAGGTAGGCCAGCGACGTCATACCGCCGAGGGTGAAGGCGCCGGTCGCGATCACCGCGGAGACGACGTGGATCACCAACCACGGGGAGTAGAGGGCCTCGGTCAGCGGAGCGACCGGCTCGTAGAGCCAGATCACCGCGAGCATAAGCACCGCCAGCACGAACGCGACCACGAGTGGCCCCATCCATTCCAGCCGGAAGCGGCGCAGGAAGGCCAGGTAGAGCAACGCCACGAAGAACGAGCCGGCGAGCGTGAACTCATACATGTTGCCCCACGGCACCCGGTTGGGGTCGGCAGCCATGCCCCGACCGACCAGGGCCACGAAGTGGGCCAGCACCGCGATGGCGGTCAGGAGCACGCTCAAGCGGGCGGCCATCGCTATCCGACCGCTCTCCACCACTTCGTCTGCCGGCAGTTTGCGGAGCCCGGCCCACTGGACCAGGTGCGCCAGCAGCGCCAGGAAGTAGACGAGGCCTGCCGCGGAGACGGCCTGATTGCTCAGGGTCTCCCAGGAAGCGTTGCTCACGCGTTGTCCTTTCGGGGGTTCTGCAGCGACTCCATGATCCCCGCCAGCTCAACTTCGCCGCGCTCGGGGTCACCGCCGTTGGAGCGGTCGAGAGCGCCGAGGTCGACGGTGGTGCCGTTGTCCGTACGCCGCACGCGCACCCAGAGCCGGCGCGGGCGGATGAACAGCGACCCCAGCAGACCGATCAACGCCAGCACCACACCGGTCAGGGCGAGGTAGCGGCCGGGGGTCTCGCTGACCTGGAGCTTGTTCCAGCGCTGGAGACCTTCGAAGGAGACACTTCCGAGCCCGTTGGGCAGCTTCACGGTGTCGCCGATCCTCATGTCGAGGCGCAGGGGCTGGCCGTCAGCCTTCATCAGCTGGGTGGATCCGGCCTCGTCGAGGACGTAGACCGACTGTCCCGGCCCGTCGTTCATGCCGATGTCACCGGTGTAGACGAACAGCGACATCAACGGGTTGACGGCGTCACCGAAGACCGACCGTGGAAAGCCCGTACCCAGGGCGAAGGTCGGGTAGAAGGTGCCCTGGAGCGCGATCTCGCCGGGTCGGGCGTCGGGTGCCTTGATGACGCCGAAGCTTTCGAAGGTGCCGTCGGTCGGCAGGAAGATGGTCGGTCCGCTGTAGGCGATGTCGCCGTTGCCGTCCTTGATCGTCACCACCGGGGCGTAGCCGTGACCGATCAGGAACACCTCGGTTGAACCGATGGCCAGCGGATGGTTGACCCGCAGGTCGTAGTCCCCGCTCTCGCCGTCCGCGGTCGAATACTCGAGGTGGGACACGAAGTTGCGCGCCATCCCCTTGCGGGGCCCCTCGGTCAGCCACTCGATGTCGAAATCCTTGACGTCGACGGCGAAGCCGTCCATGTCGTCGGCGTTGAACAGGCTGCCGGGCACGAACTCGTCATACTGCGTCGGATTGGTGGACCACCCGTTGCCGACGGTGACGATCAGGCCCGCGCGGAACCCGAACAGCCCGCCCATGGCGAAGCCGACCAGCACGATCAGTACGGAGAGGTGGAAGAGCAGGTTGCCGGCCTCGCGGGTGTAACCCTTCTCCGCCGAGACTGCCTCGTCGGTGACCAGGACGCGATAATGCCGCCGCTTCAGCTCGGCCGCGGCCCGCTCGAGCACCTCGTCGGGGCTCTGGTCGGTGTCGTAGGTCGCGTGCTCCGGCAGCCGGGACAGGTTGCGTGGCGCCCGGGGCGGCCGGGCCCTCAACGCGCGCCAGTAGACGGCCGTGCGCGGAAGGATGCACCCGACCAGCGAGATCATCAGCAGCAGGTAGATGGCGGAGAACCAGGGCGAGTCGTAGACCGAGAACATGCCGAGGTTGTCATAGATCGGCGTCAGCTTCGGGTGCGCTTCCTTCCATCGACTGGCCGCGAGGGCGTCGACGTCGCTCTGCGGGATGATCGAGCCGGGGATCGCGGCCAGCGCAAGCAGCAGCAGCAGCACCAGCGCTGTTCGCATCGACGTCAACTGCCGCCACATCCAGCGGCCCAGCTCACGTGCCGACATGTCGGAGGGCATCGGCTGCGCCTGGCGGTCATCACCGGAGGATCTGTTGGTCATCTCATACCGCCGGTCGGAAGTTGTTGACGAGCCGGACCTGGAGCCACTGCACCGCATAGTCCCAGGCGCCGCTCACCATCAGGAGTCCGACCAGGATCAGCATCAGCCCGCCGATCCGCATGACCAACACCTGGTGACGCCGGACGACGGCGAAGAACGACAAGGCGCGGCGGTAGGCCAGCGAGGCCGCGATGAAGGGCAACCCCAGACCGAGCGCGTAGATCCCGCTCAATATCGCGCCGCGTGCGGCCGTGCCCTCGGAGAGGGAGAGGTTGAAGATGACGCCCAGGGTAGGGCCTACGCACGGGGTCCAGCCGAGGCCGAAGAGGAAGCCGAGCAGTGGTGCCGCGGCGAGGCCGACGGCGGGCACCTTGTGCACGCGCCAGTCGCGCTGAAGGCCCGGCAGCCAGCCGGCGAACATCAGTCCGAGGACGATCGTGAGCCCACCGAGCACGGTCGTGATCTGACGCCGGTAGTCGACCAGCCAGGAGCCGAGCGAACCGGCCGCCGTACCGATCGCGATGAAGACCACGGCGAAACCGAGGACGAAGAGCAGCGCGCCCGCCAGCATCCGGCCGCGGCGGGCGTTCTCCAGGTCTGCGCCGGACAGGCCGGTGGCGTAGGAGAGATAGCCGGGCAGCAACGGGATCACGCAGGGCGAGAAGAACGACACGAGTCCGGCCAGCAGCGCAACCGGGATCGCCAGCACCAGCGACCCGGAGCCGGCCTGCTCGGTGAACCAGTTGATCACTTCTGTTCGCTCTCGAGCGCCGTGTCGTTGATGACGTCGACGAGCGTCTGCCGCGACGGCAGCCGACCCAGGATCGAGGCGGCGATCCGGCCTTCGGCGTCGAGCACGATGGTGGCGGGCACCGTGTAGGCGGTCAGGGTGCCGGTGAACGGGACGAGCGCCTTCCCGTCGGGTGAGTAGAACGAGGGGTAGGCGACGCCATAGGAACGTACGTAGGCCCGGGCCGGCTCGACGGAGGGGTCGCGGATGTTGATCCCGACGAATGAGGCGACGTCCTGTGTCTCGCGCGCCGCCGCATTGAGGTCGTCCTGTTCGACTCGGCAGTCGACACACCAGGCGCCCCAGACATTGATCACGGCGACCTCGCCGCGCAGTTGCGCCAGCGACAGTTCGTCGCCGTCGAGGTCCTTGCCGCTCAGTTCGATCGGCTCGCCCCGTTCGGCGGCGGCGATGAGCTCGACCTGACCGTCGCTGGTGACGTAGCCCTTGTCACCGGCCCCCTGCAACGACGAACAACCCGCCAGCACGAGCAGCATCAGCGCGGCGAGGAGGGCGCGAGACTGGCGGGTGCGCGGGGTCAGGGCTTGTCCTCGGGCGCGGCGCCACCGGCGGAGAACGGCGCCGACCTGTCCCCTACCGGGATCAGGTCGCCGGCCGGCTCTGAATAGCTGACCCGGACCAGGTGGTCTCCGTCGAAGTGCAGCGAGGTCAGTGAGCACAGCGTGCACTGCCGCTTCTTGGGGTGGTGGAGGAACGACTTGTTCTCCACGTGCAGTCGGGTCGTCCAGATCGGCAACTGATGGGAGACGATCACGGCCTCGTGCCCGAGGGCCGCGTCACGTGCGTCGTAGACAGCTGCCATCATCCGCCCCACGATCTCCTCGTAGGGCTCGCCCCACGAGGGGCGCAGGGGGTTGTACATGTGGCGCAACAGTTGCGGACGCTTGAGGAAGGTCATCGCGCCGTCGGCGAACGAGATACCCTCGAACTTGTTGGCCGACTCGATGACCCGCGGGTCGAGGACCGGTGTCAGCCCACGGGCGGCGGCCAGTGGCGCGCCCGTCTCCTGGGCTCGCTCCAGCGGCGACGTACGCAGATGCACGATGTCGCGCTCACCGATCGACTCGGCGATCCGGGTGGCCATGCGATTGCCCAGGTCGGAGAGGTGGAAGCCGTCGCGCCGGCCGTAGAGCACACCTTGGGGGTTGTGCACCTCTCCGTGGCGAAGCAGGTGGACGATGGTCTGGTCACTCATGCGGATCCAATCGCTGCAGCACGCGCTGCCCCGGGGAGGGCATCGAGGATGGTGGAGACGGCCCGATCGTCGTGGGCTGCGGAGACGAACCACGATTCGTAGGCCGACGGCGGCAGGTAGACACCGGCATCGAGCATGGCGTGGAAGAACGCGGCGTAGGCGCCGCTGTCCTGCGCGGACGCTCCGGCGAAGTCAGTGACCGCGCCGTCGCGGAAGAAGACGGAGAACATGGTGCCGGCACTCTGCACGACGTGGGGCACCCCGGCAGCCGACAGGGCAGCCGTGGCAGCGGTCTTGATCGTGTCGGCCGTGGCGTTGAGGTGGGCATAGACCTCGTCGGTGGCCAGTCGCAGCGTGGCCAGGCCAGCGGTGGTGGCGATCGGGTTCCCCGACAGAGTTCCTGCCTGGTAGACCGGACCCTCGGGCGCCAGCCGGCTCATGACGTCGGCGCGACCGCCGAAGGCCGCAGCCGGGAAGCCGCCGCCCATCACCTTGCCGAAGGTCATCAGGTCGGGGATCCAGCCCTCGGTGGCACCGTCGAGGCCCCAGGCCCCCTGCTTGCTCGCTCGGAAGCCGGTCATCACCTCGTCGCTGATGAACAGCGCACCGTGGTCGCGGCAGGTGCGGGCCAGGAAAGCGTTGAAGCCTTCGGTCGGGGCCACGACTCCCATGTTGCCGGGGGCGGCCTCGGTGATCAGGCAGGCGATCCGTTCGCCGTGCTCTGCGAAGGCGGCGCTCACCGCAGCAGGATCGTTGTACGGCAGCACGATCGTCTCGCCGGCGGCGCTTGCCGGTACACCCGGAGTGCCGGGCACCGACAGCGTCGCCAGCCCGGAGCCTGCGCTCGCGAGCAGCGAGTCGACGTGCCCGTGGTAGCAACCGGCGAACTTCACCACCAGGTCGCGGCCGGTGAAGCCCCGAGCCAGCCGGATCGCCGACATGGTGGCCTCGGTGCCGCTCGAGACGAACCGGACCCGCTCGACCGGGGTGCGAGCCACGATCTCCTCCGCCAACTCGACCTCAGGGATCGTGGGAGTCCCGTAGGACGTACCGCGGGCGAGCGCTTCGGCCACGGCGGCCTGCACCTCGGGGTGGGCGTGACCCAGCAGCATCGGACCCCACGAGCAGATCAGGTCGACATACTCGTTGCCGTCGACGTCATGCAGCCAGGCGCCCGCAGCGGAGCGGATGAACCGCGGCGTACCCCCGACGGCCGAGAAGGAGCGGACCGGAGAGTTCACGCCACCCGGAGTCACCGCCAAGGCACGCTCGAAGAGCGCACCGGACGAGGTCGTCACTCGATCAGTCACGCCCCCATTGTCGCGTAGCACCCAAGGCGGCAACGATTCGGGACCGAGCCGCACCCGGCTGGGGTGCGTCGGGTCGCCGCCCGATCCGTCGAATTTTGCCCCCGTCTCGCAGGGCGGCCCCGTGGTTTAATCACTACGGAGCCTCGGCTGTGATGCGCATCACATCAGGGGTGGAGAATCCAGCACCACGTGGGGAGGGCGAACCATGTCACCTGCTGGCCGAGGGCGCCCGAGGGCCGAGGTCAGGATCGCCCTCGTGCCGCTGGCGTTGCTCCTGGCAGCGTGGGGTGCCAGCCTGACCGGGATAGGCCCCCAGATCCCCCTCTCGGTGCGGGGCGCAGCGATGCTGCCCGACGGGAGCAAGGTCGCGACGCAGGTCATCGAGGCGCCGGCGAGCGTCTCGCGCCGGCCAGCGGCCGCACCCTTTGCGGACCGCGACAACGCCTCGATCATCAACACCGCGACGACCAGCGGCATACCTACCACGGCACTCGCGGCCTACCAGCGCGCCGGGGCGGTCATCAACGATGCCGACCCGACCTGCCACCTCTCCTGGCAGTTGATCGCGGCCATCGGCAGGGTCGAGTCGGATCACGGTCGCTTCGGCGCCAACTCCTTGGATGAGGAAGGCATCGCCCGGCCCGGCATCTACGGTCGCTCCCTGAACGGCCACCACGACACCGCGATGATCGCCGACACCGACGCCGGCCGCTTGGACTCCGACACGATCTATGACCGCGCGGTCGGTCCGATGCAGTTCATCCCCTCGACCTGGTCGATCGTCGGTGTCGACGGAGACAACGACGGCAGGCGCAACCCGCAGGACATCGACGACGCCGCCCTCGCTACGGCCGTCTACCTCTGCGCCGGCGACGACGACCTGTCGACCGATCACGGACAACGCGCCAGCCTCTACCGCTACAACCACTCCCACGACTACGTCGACCTGGTGCTCGCGGTCATGGTCGCCTATCTGGGCGGCGAATTCGCGTCCGCGCCCCTGAGCACCATCTCCGCGCGCGCACCTCTGCCCTCCCCGACCCCTCCTGCCAGCGCCGCCGCACCGTCCGTCATCGCCGGCGGCGCCGGTGTCAGACCTATCAAGGTGGCCGGGGCTGACCAAGATGGGCCGGGCACGGCGACCGTCAAGGGCAGCGGCAAGGGGAGCGGAAAGGGCACCCCCACGAGTCCGCCCCCGACGACGGCTACCCAGGCGCCCCCGCAGCAGCCGACCCGCCAGCCGACACCTGGGTCGGCCCAACCGCCGGCCCAACCGCCGGCCCAGTCACCGGAGCAGGAGCCGGCAGACCCGCCGCCACTCCCGACGGTCAACGTCACGACACTGGCGCCGACCATGACGATCGCCGGGGCCCAGAGGCAGTGCCTCGCCAGCGGCATCTCAGGTCACGATCAGGCGGCGCTGGATGCATGCATCCGAGACCTGATGGCCCCGTAGGCCTCTCAGCCCAGGTCAGCGCGCGAGCAGTCGGGCGGCGTCGGCGGCCCAGTAGGTAAGGATTACGTCCGCACCGGCCCGCCGGATGGACATCAGGGTCTCCAGCACTGCTGCGTCGCGGTCGATCCAGCCATGGGCGGCGGCGGCCTCGACCATCGCGTATTCGCCGGAGATGTTGTAGGCCGCGACCGGCACGTCGACGGCCTCACGCACGCGGCGTACGACGTCGAGGTAGGCCAGCGCGGGCTTGACCATCACGATGTCGGCGCCCTGCGCCACATCCAACAGCGCCTCGCGGACGCCCTCGCGAGCGTTGGCGGGATCCTGCTGGTAGGTACTGCGGTCGCCTTCGAGGGTGGAGTTCACGGCGTCGCGGAACGGGCCGTAGAACGCGGAGGCGTACTTCGCCGAATAGGCCAGGATCGAGACGCCGGAGAACTCCGCGGCGTCCAGTGCATGCCGGATCACCTCGACCTGACCGTCCATCATCCCGCTCGGGGCGACCATGTCGACGCCGGCCTCGGCATGGGCCAGGGCCATCTCGGCGTAGGCCGCCAGTGTCTTGTCGTTGTCGACCTGCCCGTCGGTGCTCAGCAGTCCGCAGTGTCCGTGGTCGGTGAACTCGTCAAGGCACAGGTCGCTCATCACGGTCAGCGACTCACCCACCTCGGCGACCACATCGTTGATCGCCAGGTTGAGGATCCCCGCGGGGTCGACGGCACCGCTGCCGGTGGCGTCCTTGACGAGCGGGATGCCGAAGAGCATCACGCCGCCGAGTCCCAGAGCCGCCGCCTCGGCGACCGCAGCCCGCAGGGAGTCGCGACTGTGCTGGACCACGCCCGGCATCGAGGGGATCGGTGCCGGCTCGCTGAGACCTTCGCGGACGAACATCGGCAGCACCAGCTGGCTGGCGTGCACCTGAGTCTCACCGACGAGACGACGCAATGCCGGGGTGCGCCGCAGCCGCCGCGGCCGGATCAGCGGCCCGACGACGTCCTGCGGCTCCAGCCCGGCAGTGCTCACTTCGCGCGGGCCTTGCGCCGGGCGGTGGGCTTGCGTTCACTCGGCTTGGTGACCGGCTCACCCGCCTCCAGCAGGCCCAGGCGACGGGCGGCCCCGAAGTCGGCCAACGCGTCGACGAGCACCTCGGCGTCGGGCTTCGAGGCCAGCACGTCGACCCGCAGGCCGTGCTCCTCGGCCGTCTTGGCCGTGGCCGGCCCGATCACCGCGATGATCGTCGAGGGGTGCGGCTTGCCGGCGATGCCGACCAGGTTGCGCACCGTCGATGACGAGGTGAACACGACGGCGTCGAACTTGCCCGTCTTGATCGCATCGCGTGTTTCGGCCGGCGGTGGGGTGGCACGCACCGTCCGGTAGGCCGTAACGTCGTCGCACTCCCAGCCGAGGTCGATCAGACCGGCGACGAGGGTCTCGGTCGCAATATCTGCGCGGGGCAGGAAGACCCGGTTGATCGGGTCGAGCACGTCGTCGTAGGGCGGCCAGTCGGCCAGTAGGCCGGCAGCCGACTGCTCACCGGTCGGGATCAGGTCGGAGCGCAGGCCCCAGGCAGCGATCGCCTCGGCCGTCTTGTCGCCGACGGCGGCGATCTTCAGCCCGGAGAAGGCACGCGCGTCCAGGCCGTACTCCTCGAACTTCTCCCGGACCGCCTTGACCGCGTTGACCGAGGTGAAGGCGATCCACTCGTAGCGACCCTCCACCAGACCGCGCACGGCCTTGTCCATCTGGAGCGGGTTGCGGGGCGGCTCGACCGAGATGGTGGGGACCTCCTCGGGTACGGCGCCGAATTCGCGCACGCGCCGTGAGAGCGAACCGGCCTGCTCCTTGGTGCGCGGGACGAGCACTCGCCAGCCGAAGAGCGGCTTGGTCTCGAACCACGACAGCGTCTCGCGCAGGTCGACGACTCGGCCGATCACGGTAATCGCCGGCGGGGCGACCCGCGCAGCGCGGGCATCGGCGGCGATGTTGGACAGCGTCGAGATGACGGTCGCCTGCTCGGTGGTGGTACCGACCCGGGTCATGGCGACCGGGGTGTCTCCCGAGCGGCCCGCAGCCATCAGCGCGGCAGCCGTCTCACCGATGGAGCCGACCCCGGAAAGCAGCACCAGAGTGCGGTCGTCGGCGTACTGGCTCCAGTTGACCTTCGGGCCGCAGGTGACCACGGCCATCTCGCGGTGGTCCTTCGTGGTCAACGGGATGCCTGCGTAGGCGGGCACCGCGGAGACCGACGAAACGCCGGGCACGATGTCGAAGCCGACTCCGGCCTTGACGCAGGCCTGCGCCTCCTCGGGACCCGAGGCGTAGAGGAAGGGGTCGCCGGTCATCAGGCGCACTACACGGAACTTCTTGCCGTGCTTGACCACGACCCGCGCACGCGCGGCGTGGGTCAGCGGCTGGCCGTCCTCACCGAAGCCGCCGTCGACGAGCGTCGGGCCGTCCTCGGTGACGTCAACGAGCTCGCGCACCATGGCAAGGTGCTCGGGCGCTTCGGTCACGATCACCTCGGCGGCACGCAGCAACTCGACTGCACGCAGTGTCATCAGTCCCGGGTCACCCGGACCGCTGCCGACGAAGGACACCCACCCGCGCGGGAGAGTTGTCGTGGGGTCCCCTGCGGGGGTACCCGTTTCGGTGCCGGCCTGAGTGCCGGTCTGGGGGCGCTGTACTCGCGTCATGGCTGTGTCCTCACTGGTCCTTGCATCAAATCTGCGGCGCCGTCGGCGAGCATGTCGCTCCCGAGGCGGTGTCCGGTCTGGGCGGCCTCGGCCACAGTTCCGGTCGTGCTCATCCGTACCGACAACGCGCCATCCGGCGAGAGTGCGATGGCCCGGATCCAGAGTTCATCTCCGTTTTCACCTTCGACCACCTCGGCCAGCGCGCCGAGCGGAGCCGAGCAGCCGGCCTCGAGCGTGGCGAGCACGGCACGTTCGGCCTCGACCGCGGCGCGGGTGGCCGGGTCTTCGAGCTGGGCCAGGTCGGCGATCAGGTCCGGGTCGTCACTACGGCACTCGACCGCCAGCGCACCCTGACCGGGAGCGGGCAGCATCTGGAGCGGGTCGAGCACCTCGGTAGCCCGGTCGGCGAGACCGATACGGGCCAGGCCGGCCCGGGCCAGTACGACTGCGTCGCATTCACCGCTGGTGACCTTGGAGAGCCGGGTCTCGACGTTGCCCCGCAGGCCGACCACCTCAAGACCGAGGCCGAGCGCCTCGAGCTGGGCAGCACGCCTGGGTGAACCCGTTCCGACCCGGCTTCCGACCGGCAGTTCGCCCAAGGTCAGCCCGTCGCGGGCGATCACGGCGTCGCGCGGGTCCTCGCGCAGTGGTACGGCGGCCAGGCTGATGCCGTCGGCGGGTTGGGTCGGGAGGTCCTTGAGGGAGTGCACGGCCAGGTCGACCTCGCCGCGCAGCAACGCCTCACGCAAGGCACTGACGAAGACACCCGTCCCGCCAAGGCTGGCGAGAGGGGCTGCACTGACGTCGCCCTCCGTGGTGATCTCCACGAGCACTACTTCACGCCCGAGCCGCGACCGAATCAAATCGGCGACCAGCCCGGACTGGGTAGTGGCCAGCCGCGAGCGGCGGGTGCCGAGGCGCAGGGCAGGTTGACTGGTCATGGGAGCCGCTCCTCGGGCAGGTCTGCGCGGGTCACGGCATCGACCGCTTCCGGCGCCAGGGCGAAGAGCTCGGCGAGGGCGGCCGCATAGGAGATCGCCCCCGTCTCGTTGGCGAGCTCCTTGATCCGGACGGTGGGTTTGTGGAGCAGTTTGTCGCTGACTCGTCGAACAGTGCGCAGCACTTCGGCACGCGTCGCCTCGTCCAGGTCGGGCAGCCTGCTGGCAAGGCGCTCCATCTCGGCGTCGACGACCGAGGTGGCCATCGAACGCAGAGCCACCACGGTCGGAGTGACGCTGGCCTGACGGCGCGCGGTAAGGAAGGCGTTGATCTCCTGCGCCACAATCTCGCGCACACCCGCGACATCGCGGGCCGAGTCGGAATCGCTCAGCTCGTCGGCAAGCGAGGCCAAGCCGACCAGACTCACCCCAGGCAGGGTCGCGACGTCGGGATCGACGTCATGGGGCAGCGCCAGGTCGATGATCGATAGCGGTGCGGTCGGATCGGATCGCACCGCAGCCAGCGTGTCGCGGCTGATGAGGACGCCGTTGGCGCCGGTGCACGACAAGACGATGTCGGCCGCACCGAACTGGCGAGCCAGGTCCGAAAGCGGCAGCGAGCGGGCGTCGTACTCGCGAGCGAGCCGCTCGGCGTTGCCGCTCGTGCGGTTGACGACCGTGATCTCGCCGGCACCGAGGCGGTGGACGGTGGCCACGGCAAGGCCAGCCATCGCGCCAGCGCCGATGACCAGTACCCGGCTGCCAGCCACTGTGGCGGGGATCCGTTCGAGAGCCGCGGTCACCAACGAGGGGACGGCGTGGTCGATGTCGGTCTCGGCGTGCGAGCGCTTCCCGACCCGCAGTGCCTGCTGGAACAGCGCGTTCAGCGAGGGACCGATGCTGCCGACCTCTTGACCCAGCCGCAGCGCGTCGCGGGTCTGCGCGAGCACCTGGTTCTCCCCGATGACCATCGAGTCGAGGCCGGCGGCGACGTTGAAGAGGTGGGAGACGGCGCCCTCGTCGTAGTGGACGTAGAGGTAGGGAATCAGCTCCGCGGTGGCCTGCCCGGCGCGGTCGACCAACAGCCGCGAGACCTCGTCCACGCTGCCGTGGAACCGGTCGACCTGAGCGTAGACCTCAAGCCGGTTACAGGTGGCGATCACGGCGGCCTCGCTGACGTGGTCACCACCCATGACGTCGGCAAGCAGTTTGGTCACGCCGTCGCTGTCGAGAGCAAGCCGTTCGAGCAGGGCGACGGGGGCGGACTTGTGGGAGACCCCGACAACTAGAAAGCTCATGCGAAGGCCTCCTTGTCAGCGGCAGCAGCCGCCTTGCGTTGCACGTGATAGGCGAGGATCTGGAGTTCGATCGACAGGTCGACCTTGCGTACGTCGACGCCGTCGGGCACCGACAGCACGGTCGGTGCGAAGTTCAAGATGCTGGTGATGCCGGACTTGACCATGCGGTCGGCAACGTCCTGTGCGGCTATCGCCGGGGTGGCTATGACACCGATAGCGACACCGTGCTCGAGCGCGATCGACTCCAGTTCGTCGAAGGGGCGCACGTCTACCCCGGCAACCCTCTCTTCGTGTCGGACGGGATCGGCGTCGAGCAGGGCGACGACCCGGAAGCCGCGACTGCGGAAACCGGAGTAGTTCGCCAACGCGTGGCCCAGGTTTCCGATACCGACGATGACTACGGGCCAGTCCTGGGTCACCCCGATCTCGCGGGCGATCTGATAACTGAGGTATTCCACGTCGTAGCCCACGCCGCGGGTGCCATAGCTACCGAGGTAGGAGAGGTCCTTGCGCAACTTGGCGGAGTTCACGCCGGCTGCGGTCGCGAGTTCTTCCGAGGAGCAGGTCGAGATGCTCTGCTCACTCAGGGTGCTGAGGGCTCGGAGGTAGACAGGTAGCCGAGCAACAGTCGCCTCGGGGATGTCCCGGGCACTGTCAGTGGACGTCCGTGCAGTCACTGCGTCTACTTTCCAGCCGCACGATCCCGGGTGTGGGAAACCCGGCACAGGTCGCTCGGCGCGATCACTGTAGGAGTTTGTGAACGCGAGAACAAAACGGCGACGTTCGGGGTAGCACATGTGAGAAGAGCCACCCGCACCGGGTGCGCCACAACTTGCCTTCCCGGCCCGAGGCGGCTACGGAGTTCAGCCCTCGAGCGCGCTGCGGAGCCGACGCGGGTCGACGCGCCAGAAGTCGTGTTGGGCGCCGTCGACGAACGTCACCGGCACCTCGTCGCTGAACCGCTCGCGCAGCGCAGGGTCGGTATCGATGTCCACTTCAGTGAACGACTCCCCCATCTCGGCACAGACCGCCTCGATGATCACCCGGGCTTCGTCACACAGGTGACAGGCCGCGCGGCCGTAGAGGGTGACACGTGGTTCGCCGGCGACCGGCCCGCCACTCACTCCAACAGGCCCAGCGCGCGCCGACGTTCGAGACCGCGCAGTTGGCCCCGCTGCACCTTGCCGGTTGCTGTGAGGGGAAGCCGCTGAACGACCTCGATCCGGGTGGGTTGCTTGAAGCGGGCCAGCCTCGAGGCTGCGTAGTCGCGCACGGTGTCGACCAGCGCCGACTCCGACCCTTCGGGAACGTCCACATCGTCAGGGACGACGTAGGCCACCACCGCCTCACCCGTGGATGCGTCGCTGACCCCGATCACCGCGGCGTCACTGACTCCCGGCACCTCGCGCAGCACCTCCTCCACCTCGGAGGGGTAGACGTTGAACCCGCTGACGATCACCAGGTCCTTGACCCGGTCGACCAGGAACAGGTCGCCCGTCGGGTCGAGGATGCCGACATCTCCGGTGGACCACCAGCCACCGTCGGCGGGGCCATCACTGCCATCCGGCCAGTAGCCGCTGAACAGGTTGTCGCCCTTGATCTGGATCTCGCCGAGGTCCTCATGCTCGACCGAACCGCCGAGGTGGTCGACGAGCCGGATCTCGACGCCGGGAAGAGCGGCGCCGACGGAACCGATCTGGAGGTCCTTGCTGCACAGCGTGTTGGTCACGACCGGGCAAGCCTCGGTCAGGCCATAGCCCTGGTGGACGGCGATACCGGTGCGGGCGGTGAATTCACGGCTCACCTCGGCAGCGAGCGGGGCTGAGCCGGAAAGGACGAGGCGGACCGATCCCAGCCGACCCGCCAGGTCCTCGATGGCGAGCCAGTGCTCGAACACCGACGGGACGATCGGCAGCACGCTGCACGCCTCGTCCCTGATCAGGTCCAGGACCTCGACCGGGTTCCACGTCTCGACCAGCAGCAGTTGCGCTCGCTCCCGCAGCACGGCACCCAGCACGGCGTTCAGTCCATAGACGTGGAAGAGCGGGAGCACGCCGAGCACGACGTCGTCGCCGTGGATCATCGGCGGCTCCACCTCTCCCACCTGGGCCAGGTTGGCGAGGAGTGCCCGGTGGGTCACCATGGCCGCACGCGGCTGCTCCGAGGTGCCCCTCGTGTAGAGCAGCGCAGCGAGCTTCTCCGGATCCTGCAGGGCAGGAACGTCGACTGGCTCACCGTCGATCAGGTCGGCGTAAGCCACCTCGTCGGCGCTCGGCACCTCGTCGATCACCACGACCCGTGGGCGCCGAGCGTTGGCCACCGCACATGCCTGCCGCACGGCGGGGAGCGAACCCGGGTCCGCGATCACCAGTCGGGCACCCGCATCGTCGATCATCCGGACCAACTCATCGACGGTGGAGCGTGGGTTGACCGGCACGGCGACCACCTGGGCACGGAGCACCCCGAGGTAACTGGTGACGAACTCCAGCCGGTTCCCGCTCACGATCATGACCCGGTGCCCGGCCAGCACACCCTGGCGACCGAGGCCGGTGGCGAGCGCGGCCACCTCATTCTCGAG